>NZ_AGVX02000817.1 GCF_000239155.1 Actinoalloteichus spitiensis RMV-1378 | reverse complement strand
CCGCCGCCGGTCCCGTGGAGGACCGTCCAGCCCGGTGGCAGCGGGTCGCGGCGTCGGGGGAACATCGGACATGAAATCCTCCAGGTCTCGGGGGCGCACGTCGTCGACGGGACCGCTCCGGGTCCGCGATGTCCCCGCCCGGGGGGCACACCTCCCCGCATGCCGACCAGCGGTGCCGTCGGCGGTCGCGCGTCGAGGCGCGACCGGGCCGGGGCCGGCCGTTCGGCACCCGACCCTGGCTCTCCTCGGGGATCCCCCGGAGGAGATTCAGGGGCCTGACTGACCGATGCCCGCTGTGCCCACGCCCATCGACTCCTAGAGTCGTGGGCACCTCGACTCGAAGCGACGGGAGGACGGCCGCCGAAGCGACCAGAACGTGGGACACCCGCGCGACGCACCGTCCACCCGGTGGTGGGGGACCGGAGGACGGGGGCGGGGCGTCCGTGAGGACCGGGGCCCCAGGAGCCCCGGCGTGCCAATCACCCGCGACCACCCCGGGTGAGACCATCGACACGGAGAAGCACATATGTCGCTCGCTGGAGTGACCGGCAATGCGAATGACGGAACACGCGATCTGCTGGACGGCCTCACCGCCGCCGACGTCGCGCAGCGGGTCGCCGCGGGACAGACCAACGACGTGCCGGCCCGGGCCAGCCGGAGCGTCGCGCAGATCATCAGAGCCAACGTCCTGACCAGGATCAACGCCATCTACGCGGTGCTGTTCGTCCTGGTGATGTCCACCGGCTACTTCCTGGACGGGATCTTCGGCGTCCTCATCGTCGCCAACAGCGCGATCGGCGTGGTGCAGGAGCTCCGCGCCAAGCGGACCCTGGAGAAGCTCGCGATCATCGGGCAGAGCCGGCCCCGGGTGCGCCGGGACGGCGAGTCCGCCGAGGTCGCCCCGAACGAGGTCGTCCTCGACGACGTCATCGAACTGGGTGCGGGCGACCAGGTGGTGGTGGACGGGACGGTCCTCGCCGCCGAGGCGCTGGAGGTGGACGAGTCGCTGCTCACCGGCGAGTCGGACCCGGTGGTGAAGGCGCCGGGGGACCAGGTGCTGTCCGGGAGCTTCGTCGTCGCCGGATCGGGTGTCTACACCGCGACGAAGGTCGGCCGTGACGCCTACGCGGCCCGGTTGGCGGAGGAGGCCAGCAAGTTCACGCTGGTGAAGTCGGAGCTCCGGTCGGGGATCGACAGGATCCTCAAGGTCATCACCTACCTGCTGGTGCCCGCCGGTCTGCTCACGATCTACAACCAGCTCGCCGGCGACCAGGCGTGGCCGGAGGCGATCCGGGGCATGGTCGCCGCCCTCGTGCCGATGGTGCCCGAGGGCCTCATCCTGATGACCAGCATCGCCTTCGCCGTCGGGGTGATCCGACTGGGCCGGCACCAGTGCCTGGTGCAGGAGCTCCCGGCCATCGAGGGGCTGGCCAGGGTGGACGTGGTGTGCGCCGACAAGACGGGAACGCTGACCGAGAACGGGATGCGCCTGGCCGAGGTGCGGGTCCGCAACACCGGGGAGCCGTCGGCGAACGCGGCGCGGGCCCTGGCCGCGCTCGCCGCCGCCGACCCCCGCCCCAACGCCAGTCTCCAGGCGATCGCCGAGGCGCACCCCGACGACCCGGGGTGGACGGTCACGGGCACGGCGCCCTTCTCCTCGGCCCGGAAGTGGAGCGGCGCCAGTTTCGGGGAGCACGGCAACTGGTTGCTGGGCGCCCCCGACGTCCTGTTGGCCGAGGGCAGCGCGGAACGCGCCGAGGCCGAACGGATCGGCGCGCGCGGACTGCGGGTGCTGCTGCTCGCCCGGTCGGACCGCCCGGTGGACGCCGAGGACGCGCCCGGCCGGGTCAGCCCGGTCGCGTTGGTCGTGTTGGAACAGCGCATCCGCCCGGACGCGAAGGACACCATCGACTACTTCCAGGACCAGCAGGTCGGGTTGAAGGTCATCTCCGGGGACAACGCCACCTCGGTGGGCGCCGTCGCCGGGGACCTCGGGCTCCCCGGCGCCGACCGCCCCGTGGACGCGCGGAGCCTGCCCTCGGAGCCGGAACCGCTGGCCGACGCCGTGGAGACGGGAACGGTGTTCGGCCGGGTCGACCCGGGGCAGAAGCGGGCCATGGTCGGGGCGCTGCAGTCCCGGGGGCACACGGTGGCCATGACCGGCGACGGGGTCAACGACGTGCTGGCGCTCAAGGACGCCGACATCGGGGTGGCGATGGGCTCGGGGAGCCAGGCCAGCCGCGCGGTGGCGCAGATCGTGTTGTTGGACAACAAGTTCGCGACCCTGCCCAAGGTCGTCGCGGAGGGCCGCCGGGTCATCGGCAACATCGAGCGGGTCTCGAACCTGTTCCTCACCAAGACCGTGTACTCGGTGCTGCTGGCCCTGATGATCGGCATGGCCCAGGTGCCCTACCCGTTCCTGCCCCGGCACGTGACGATCACCGCCTGGTTCACGATCGGGGTGCCGGCCTTCATCCTGTCCCTCGCGCCCAACACCGAGCGGGCGCGGTCGGGTTTCGTCGGGAGGGTCATGCGGATGGCCATCCCCGCCGGCATCGTCATCTCGGTGGCGACCTTCGTGTCCTACCTGCTCGTCTACCAGGGGCCGGAGGCCAGCCAGGTGGACAGGGTCCAGGCGGGCACGACCGCGTTGATCACGCTGATCGTGATCGCGTTGTGGGTGTTGGCGATCGTGGCCAGGCCCTACTCGTGGTGGAAGGTCGGGTTGATCCTGGGCATGGCCGGGCTGTCCACGGCGATGTTCCTCATGCCGCTCACCCAGCGGTTCTTCGAGCTCGACCCCTCGAACCTCGCTGGTACGGCGAAGGCCCTGGTGTGCGGGGGTGTCGGCATCCTCGTGGTGGAGGCGGTGTGGTGGATCAACCGCTGGTGGTCGCGGCGGCGTGCCGTGGCCGGGGACGCGGTGCCCGCCTAGCGGGCTGGTCCGTCCCAGGCCGCGCCGGGTGGGCGG
>NZ_AGVX02000818.1 GCF_000239155.1 Actinoalloteichus spitiensis RMV-1378 | reverse complement strand
GCGCCCCCCGCCGCTCCCACCGCAGGAAGAGCAGGAGGGCGAGAGCCGAGACGGCGAAGAGCCACCAGAGGCGGGCCAGTCCGCCGTCCTCGGCCTGGACCAGCGGCAGGAGGAACGTGAACACCGCGACACCGAGCAGTCCCGCGCCGACGAGGTCGAGCTGGCGTCCCACCGCGCCCCGCCCGGTGTTCCTCGGCAGCAGGCGCAGCGCGGCCACCAGCGTGAGCAGGGCGATGGGCACGTTGACGTAGAAGACCCAGCGCCATCCGGTGTCGGCGCCGAAGAGACCGATGATCACCCCGCCCAGGACGGGTCCCACCGCCGTGGAGATCCCCACGGTCGCCCCGAACACCCCGAAAGCCCGACCTCGTTCGGCGCCTCGGAAGAGGTCCTGGATGAGACCGGTGTTCTGCGGGGTCAGCAGGCCGGCGGCGGCTCCCTGGAGGAGTCGGGCCACGACGAGCACGCCGATGTGGTGCGCCGCGCCCGCGAAGGCGCTGGTGACCGCGAAGGCGCTGATGGCGATGAGGAACATGCGTCGGCGTCCGACGGCGTCACCGAGCCTGCCACCCGCGACGAGGGTGAGGCCGAAGGTGAGGGCGTATCCGGAGACGACCCACTGGACGTCAGCCGGTGACGCCGCCAGCCCCCGCTGGATCGAGGGCAGGGCGACGTTGACGATGCTGACGTCGAGCAGCCCCATGAAGCCCGCTCCGAGCGTGATGCCCAGTGCTCGCCAGCGTCGGGGGTCGGGCTCCTCGCTGCCGCCGGTGCGGCTCGGCTCTGGTCGCACCCTTCGGAACTACCCCGGCCGGGGGCGGCCCTACCGGCCGGACCGGACGCGGGGTCATCGGAGGCCAGCGCTGGGCCGTTCGGCTGGTCGGGTGCGCAGGACGCACGACGGCGGGCGCACGAGTCCCGACCGGCGTCGTCGACGGCTGACCAGCCCTCGGCATTGTAGGTTTCTTACAAACATGCGCACATCGCCAGTTGAGCATTGATCACCCCAGGAGCCCGGGGTACGCTTCCGTTGCTTCCGGGAGCATTTCGACGATAACGGCGGAAAAGAGCGCGGAATAGTACGCGAACGCCGTTCCACACTTCAGTTCACGATAACTCGCAACCCAGATCCAAAGTCTGTCACTGGGGAGGATCAGTGGTGTCCGAGAATACGACGAACCGTCGAAGATTCCTGGGGGCGGCCGGTCTCGCGGCCGTCGCCACCGCCGGGCTGGCGCTCGTCCCCGCCACCGCCGTCGCCGGGCAACGGGATGCCGCCACGGCCGACCCGTTCACCGGCGAACCGCTCGACGCTGGCGTCGACTGCGACAGGGAGTACCGGCCGTGACGACTTTCGTGAGCCGCTCGGGCTGGGGTGCCCGCGCGTGGACGAGCAGGTCCACCAACATCACCCCGCAGAACGGCGGGGTGGCCGTGCACTACGTCGGTGCCGGCTCGGTGGCCAGGCAGGACCACGCCGACTGCGCCGCCCAGGTGCGCGGCATCCAGAACCAGCACATGGACGGCAACGGGTGGGCCGACATCGCCTACACGTACCTGGTGTGCGTGCACGACCACGTTTTCACGGGTCGGGGGATCAACACCCGAACGGCTGCCAACGGATCGAATTCGGGAAACCAGAACTGGTACGCGGTGTGCGCGCTCATCGGTTCCTCGGACTCGGTTCCCAGCGAGCTCGTGAACGGGATCAGGTCGGCGATCGACACGCTGCGGGCGACCGGGGGCGCGGCGAACGGGATCACCGGCCACCGGGACCACGTCGCGACGGCGTGCCCGGGGGAGATCCTCTACGGGATGGTCGGCGACGGAACGCTCGACCCGGGAGGCGGAGGCGGAGGGCCGGGCACTCCACCCGCCTGGCCGGGCGTGTACTTCAGCTATCCGCCGATCACCCGCCACGCGAGCGTGTCCACCTGGCAGGGGCGGATGCGCGAGCGCGGCTGGTCGATCACGGTGGACGGGGCCTACGGGCAGGCGTCCAAGGACGTCTGCCTCGCCTTCCAGCGGGAGAAGGGGCTCACCGCCGACGGCATCGTCGGTCCCGCGACCTGGAACGCGGCGTGGACCGCGCCGCTCTGACGGCGCCCGGCCGGCCGCCCCGGCGGTGACCGGCGGGGCCCGGTTCCGAACGGACCACCCGCCCGGAACCGGGCCC
>NZ_AGVX02000819.1 GCF_000239155.1 Actinoalloteichus spitiensis RMV-1378 | reverse complement strand
CTCGCCGGCGCCGGGGATCCCAGGTTCTCGATCGCGGTGGTCAGCTCGTCGCCGAGCGCTCGCGCGAGCACGTTGTAGGAGCGTTGGGTGGCGTCGGCCGCGGCCTCCGAGGCTGCCCGCGTGATACGGGCGCTGACCTCCTCCGCGCCCGCCGCGAGGGCCGCCGCGTCGATGCGCAGGTCGAGCAGGGCTCCTCGGCCGTCGACCGTCACCACGACGGTGCCGTCCCGGTCCCGGCCCGTGCCCCGCACCGCCGCCAGCGCGGCGGGAAGACCGCTGGTCCCCGCCCTGCGCTCCTCGGCGCGGCCGCGCAACTCGTCCACGGTGGGCGGGACCGCCCACCTGCTCGTCGGGGCCGTCATCAGCGCCTCCTGCCGGGGACGGTCCAGCCGTCCTCGTCGTCCGGCGCCTCGTCCGCCCGGAGGCCGAGCTCGTCCAGCCCGGACTCGACTCGCGGGTCGAGCCCGGGGGACAACGCGCTCCGCATCCGCTGGGTGGCACGGGAGCCGGCCTGTTCGGTGAGGCGGAGGATCTCGCGGGCGAGACCTTCCGGCCCCAGCCGCAACGCCTGCTCGGCCACCCGGACGTGGACCAGCCGCCCCCCGGGTCCCGCCGTGGCGGCCACGGTGCCGTCCCCGGACTCCGCCGTGGCGGTGCCGCCGCTGAGGCGGGCGACCGTGGTGTCGGCGAGCTCGGTGGTGGCCTCGATCCGCTCCACTGCCCTGGTGATGCCGTGCTCGATCCGGTCGGTCATGGTGGCCCTCATCCCGTCGGCCGGTAGAAACCCATGAACGGCATTCCGGAGTTCGTGGTGCGCAGCGGTCCGACCTGCACCGGGTCGCCCGCCTCCACCAACTGACCGTTGCCGATGTACATCGCGACATGACCCTGCCAGACGATCAGGTCGCCGGGGAGCAGCTGACCGGGTGGCACCTCGGCCCCCACGGCCTGGGCCGCCGAGTGGCGCGGGATGTCCAGCCCCGCGCCCGCGTAGGCCCACTTCGTGAGGCCGCTGCAGTCCGTTCCCGCCGGTGGGTTCGACGCGGCCCACACGTACGGGGTGCCCAGCGCGGAGAGCGCGTTGCGGACGGCGGCCGCGGCGACCTCGTTCGGGGCCTCGGCGGAGGAACCGTCGGGCAGGTTGACACCGACGCCCTCACCGGGTTGGGGCGGGATCGCCACCGGCAGGTGCGGTTTCGTGGCCGTACCGCCTCCGCCTCCGCCTC
>NZ_AGVX02000820.1 GCF_000239155.1 Actinoalloteichus spitiensis RMV-1378 | reverse complement strand
GGCAGGTCCGCCAAGCCGTGCCGACGGAGGTGGTCGCGGAGGGCGAACACCATCCTCGTCACGCGTTCCCCCGGGTTGCGGTCGACCTCGTCGCCCAGCCCGGCGTCCATCCCGTCGACGGTCCAGGGCCCGGTCAGCTCCACCCGCAGTTCGCCCCGCCGGTACCAGGGCAGTGAGCGGAACTCCACCACCACCAGGGCCCCGGGGGTGAACAGCAGCGCGGGCACGACGAGGTCCGGTTCGCCGCCGGCGGCGGGAACGAGCACTTCGAAGTACGCCACGCCGGGTGGGCCGAGGTCAGGACTGATCTCCAACAACCGTTGTCGGAACCACGAGCCGGACGTGCTGGTCAGCGGTTTCGCCCGCTGAGTACCGACGACCCACATGCCGCCTCCTGCACCCTCCGCAGTCAACCGGCAACCTAACGCACGAATGGAACGAAAGGAACGCTCAGCGGGGGAAACACCGGGACGGAGGGGAACGCTCACTCGCTCAGACCAGTTGGGGCGGGACGACGTCTCACCCTGGGTCAGGAGGATGCCCGTCCTCCCCCTTCCAACGGGAGAACGCCGCCCGAGCGTGTCGTTCCCGCTCACTCCACGCCGGCCCCGCCCCACGCTGCGTGCCCGGTGACAGCCGACCTCGACGCCTCGGAACAACGGCAGCGCCAGCTCGACCGACGAGGAGGTCGACCAGGGTGGCCTCGGCGAAAGCGCCGCCCGGACACCACCCCGCGCTCCGGGAGGAGTCGAACCCGAGCTCCAGCCCGACGGTGAGGAAGCCAGGACCAGGAACGGGTCGTGCGGGTCGTTGGCCACCCCGACCACGTCCCCACCAGCGGTGGGGTGATCCAGCTCGGCGAGGCGGTGGTGCAGACCGAGGCGGCGACGGGCCGAGGGCGAGACGGGGAAGCGCCTCCACGACTCGCCCGCGCGGGGCGCGGCAGCCCGGGCGCCTCCCCACCGCGACCGGGCAGTAGGGGGTCGATGCCAGGGCCGGCACCCTCCCGGGGTTCCGCGTCACCCCGACGATGCTGGCGATCGGGAGCGGAACGACGAGTCGCTCACCGAGGTCATGGGGCAG
>NZ_AGVX02000821.1 GCF_000239155.1 Actinoalloteichus spitiensis RMV-1378 | reverse complement strand
CGGGCGCCGCGTCGGGTCAACCGGGGTGACGGGGCGGGCGCGGCGGCGTCCGGGAGGGTCACGGCGTCCCGGCGCGTGGACGGGACGAGCCCCGCGCCACGGGGTCCCTGGCTCGGCCGGCGACGCGCCGGCCCTCCGGCGTCCGGGCCGGCGGAGGCGTGCGGTGAGGGGCGCGAGCTCGGGCGGGGCCGTGCCCCCGCGATCCTGGTCGCGTCGTCGCGATCCCCACTGGGGACGGGGTGGCGGGCGGTAGGCTGTGGCCGTTCGGACCCACGCAGCACCCCAGTGCCGGGATCGGCGGGAACGGGGTGGGGACGAGGGATTTGCCCACCACCTGGGTGCCTCCCCTGCGCCCAAGTGGTGGACTGCCCCCCAGCCCCCAGACAAGGAAGACCGGTGCCCTCGGCATTTCGACTCCACCGAAGGTGGAGCGGCGGATGCTTTCAGGACAGTTGAGTCGTTCCTTGCCGCGAGTCTAAGGTGAGAGCGGAGTTCGTTTCAACCCACGTGAAGAGATTGCTCCGTTGGGGTTGTTGTGAGTCTAAGTCGGGGGGACTGAGAGGGTGGCGATGGCCGAGGCGGAGAAGCCCGAGACACGCACACTGGCCGGCAAGCTGAACCACCTCTTCGCCCGCGTGCACCCGCCGGGACAGGGCGAGTACAGCAACGAACACGTCGCCGCCGCGATCCGCGAGCGCGGGGTGAACATCTCCCAGAGCTACATCTGGGCTCTCCGCAAGGGACGGTCGGACAACCCCACCAAGCGCCACCTGGAGGCGCTCGCCGAGTTCTTCGGCGTCCACGTGGGCTACTTCTTCGACGACGCGCTCGCGCAACGCGTCGACGCCCAGCTCGACCTCGTCAACGCCCTGCGGGACGCCAACGTCCGGGACGTCGCCCTCCGCACCATGCAGTTGGACGACGACGCGCGACGCTCCGTCGCCCGGATCGTGGAGGAGATCAGCCAGATGCGGGCGGCCGGTCGGGCCGCCCCTCCCGACGGCGACGGCCC
>NZ_AGVX02000822.1 GCF_000239155.1 Actinoalloteichus spitiensis RMV-1378 | reverse complement strand
AGCGTGGGAGGTACGGCCTCCAACATCACCGGGGCGGTCCACACGGTGTGTTGCGGCTCACCCCCGCTTGCGCGGGGCTTTCAACCGCCCGTGCGCAGAATCTCGGCGAGCTGACGGCTCACCCCCGCTTGCGCGGGGCTTTCCCGCGGCGCCTGATCGGCGGCGGTGTACTCGGCGGCTCACCCCCGCTTGCGCGGGGCTTTCCCCTGCGGGCGCGGAACACGTTCAACGTGGTGGACCGCCCCGGTGGTGTTGGAGGCCCTGCCTCCCACGCT
>NZ_AGVX02000823.1 GCF_000239155.1 Actinoalloteichus spitiensis RMV-1378 | reverse complement strand
CCGCCTCCGCCTCCGCCTCCGCCTCCGCCTCCGCCGGAGCCCGCACCGCCGCCACCGGAGCTCCCCGAGCTCGGGGAGCCGGGGGAACCGGGTGGGGCTCCGTGCGGATCGGCGCCGTTCGCGGCGGAGTTCGGGGTGACCGGGGGAGGACCACCGGACTCCGCGCCGATGGCGGCCCCCAGGGCGTGCAGCGACCCGATGTCCACCCGTTCCGCGCCGGAGAGCCGGTCGGCCAGCGCCGCCAGTTCGTCCCGAACACGGCCGAGTTCGTCGGCGCTGCGCACCACGTAGCCGTCGGCGACGTCCGTGGCCTGGCCCATCGCGGTGGTCAGCGCGAACGGGTTCCCGAAGCTCTGCGCGGCGAGCCCCGCGCGCAGGATCGGCGTCACCGCGTCCACGCATTCCTCGACGAGCCCCTCGATGGTCCCCCGGCCGCGTTCCACGGCGGCCACCGCCTCGGCGGCGACGTCCCGCAGCAGGGCGCAGTTCACCGCGATGGCGCTCAGCGCGCCGTCCACCTCGGACGCGCGCTCCTGGAAGACGTTCGCCTTCTCCCCGTACCAGCCGGCCAACGCCGCGGTGGCCGCCGCCGTGTGATCGGCTCCGGCGTCCTCCAGCTCGGCGAGAGCGGAGCCGGCTGCCTCCGAGGCCGCCGTGGCGCCGCCCAGGTCGCCGTCCAGTTGTTCCAGGTGCTCCCGCATGGGTGCCACCAGCCCGGCGACGACGCCGGCCACATCGCTCATCAGTCCCCCCGTGCGGCTTCCCGCCATTCGTGGGAAGCCAGCTCACCACTCGACCGGTCTTCTCGGTCGAAGGATGCCGACACGCTCGTGCCCCCCGCACGCGCGCTCGTCCCTCAGGCGCGCTCCGCGGCCCTCAGGTTGGCGGCCTCGTCCTCGTCCTGCCGCAGGTACCCGCTGAGCGAGTCACCCACGGCGGCGGCGAGCCCACCGAGCCCCTCCCCGGCGGCCGTCACCGCCGTCGTGGTCTCCCGCGCCACCCGG
>NZ_AGVX02000824.1 GCF_000239155.1 Actinoalloteichus spitiensis RMV-1378 | reverse complement strand
CGAGGCGATGGCAAGGAAGATCGACGCCATAGCCGAGAGAGCGAAGGACCGGCGGGGTCGGGTCCGGACACTGAATCAGCGAGTTCCCCTCGGTTCAAGCCCGGTGGCCCTACAGATGTCAGAACAGACCAAGCTCAGCGCGGCCGGGACCCCGCAGTCCGCCGCGGAGAATCTCGAGCTCTACATCGAGGCGCTGACGGAGCTGGCGGCAGCCATCCGAGCCAGTGCCCGGAGCACTCAGGCTACGGATGAACAGACTGCAGCCGAGTTCAACCGGCTGGAAGGGAATGAGGCATGAGGCACAGGGGTGTGGGTGTGTGGGGAACAGCCCTGGGGCTGGCGGCGCTGATGTCTGCCTGCGCGAGCACGGAACAAGGAACCGCAGTCGCCGTGAACCCGACAGTGGACTCCTCCCTTCCAGGCAGCGCCACTCCGTCGGCGCCTGGAAGCCCCGGCGAAGAGCCAGAAGTGGATGTGGTGGCGGAACTATCGGAGATGTTGCCCTGCGAAATCCTCAGCGACGAGGAACTAACCACCCTGGGCTTCGATCCGGAGACCGCCACGTTCGATGACGTCGGCGTGTCCTACGACTGTCGCTACCGCTTGCCGGGTGGGGAGAGTCCGGTCATGACGATTCAGTTGGACTGGGTCTATAGCGTAGATCAGCTGAATCTGACAGACTACACGGTTGAGGAGATCAGCGTAGGGCCGCTGCGCGCACTCCGCATCATTGAAAAACCCGCATCGGAACATTGTCAGATCTCCATGCATTTGAGCGAACAGGCTCACGCGTCAGTTTTTGTGGATTACGCGGGGACACTCGAGCAGGCGTGCGCCATAGCGGAGGGCACCGCAGAGGCGTTGGAGCCTTCATTGCCTCGGTCTTCGGACTGACCAGGCTGACGGTGGAGCTCACCGGGTCCGGCTGACACGAATCGACGCATGCCCGCATCCTTGAAATGACCTTATTCCTCCCTCAGTGTGAGCAGCGGGCAACGCCATGTGCGATGCCCATGGTGGCACGGCGGCGTGAAGTTCGCCTCCACGCTGTCACGCAATGGACTGGAAGGACCAGCATCGTTAAGCCTGGTTGGCCCTCTACCCCAAGGACGGTCCTGCCCACGTCGAGGCGTTGACAGAGTGGGCAGCGACCAGCCGGACCTGC
>NZ_AGVX02000825.1 GCF_000239155.1 Actinoalloteichus spitiensis RMV-1378 | reverse complement strand
GGGGTGCGCTGGCCGGGGTGCCGACCCCGGGACGGGCCGGAGCCGCACCCGCCGGCTCGGTCGGTCGCGTTCGACGGCCGGCTCAACCGAGCGGGTGGCGGGCGAGGAAGTCGAGGACGGCGTCGCTGGCGGCGGGCCGGGCCTCCAGGTGGACGCCGTGCCGGGCTCCGTCGAAGATCCGGACCCGCGCGCCGGGGATGCGGTTGGCGATCCGGTGCGCGTTCTCGGGCGGCGTGAGGGCGTCGTCGCCGCCGTGCAGCACCAGGGTGGGCGCGGTGATCCGGGGGAGCAGGTCCCATCCCCGGTGGTCCGCGCTGGCGATGAAGTGGCGGCGCTGCGACCGCCGGGAGTTCGCCGGGGCCACGCTCTCCACCAGCTCCGGGTGGTCCCGGACCCAGTCCGGGGTGAAGAACAGGTCGGTCAGCGCGGCCCGACCGGCCGGGGTGGACACCGTGCGCAGCGCCTCGTTCGCGGCCTCCGACCGGGGGAACTCCTCGGTTCCGCCGGGGCCGGTGGCGCCGAGGACGAGCGCGCCCACCCGCTCGGGGGCCAGGGTGGCCAGCACCTGCGCCACCCGGCCGCCCATCGAGAACCCGTAGACGTGGGCGCGGTCGATGCCCTGGTCGGTGAGCACGGCGAGGGCGTCCCGGGCGAACAGGGCGGTGGAGTAGTCGGTGTCGGTGCCGTCCTCGCTGCGCCCGGTGCCCCGGTTGTCCATGCGGATGACGTGGTGGCGGGCCGCGAGGTCCGTGGCGACCGGGCCCCACATGCGGGAGTCGAGGGACTGGCCGGGCAGCAGCAGCACCGGGTCGCCGTGCCCCTCGCCCTGGTACCAGATGCGGGCGCCGTCAGCCGTCGTCGCGTGAGCCACGTCGGGACAAGGTACACGGCCCGCTCCGGGTCCCCCGGTGGTCTGGCGGCAGCGGGAACGGTCCGCCGGTCGGTGAGCACCGACCGCCCTCCCCGCGGTGGGGGCCGTGCCGTCGGTGGGACCGGCGCCCGAAAGGGGGGTCGGGGTGCTGGGCGTGACCGGGGGCCGGGCCGGCCGGGTGGTGGCCGAGGTTCGTGACCCTCGCCGCGTCGACCGCGTCGACCGCGTCGACCGCG
>NZ_AGVX02000826.1 GCF_000239155.1 Actinoalloteichus spitiensis RMV-1378 | reverse complement strand
CACCTCGATGGGTGGGCCGGGCCGACGGGCCACGCCCCCGCGCGGGCGTTCGGGGACGCGGGTGGTGGTGCGGTGCGCCGCCCGGCTGGTCACGGCGACGCACCGCAGGTCAGGGGTGGTTCAGCTCTTCGTGGCGAGGGCCCGCAGGAAGAAGCCCACGTTGGCGGGCCGCTCGGCCAGCCTGCGCATGAAGTAGCCGTACCACTCGTCGCCGTAGGGCAGGTACACGCGCATGGTGTTGCCCTCCCCCGCCAGCCGGAGCTGTTCCTCGGGACGGATCCCGTAGAGCATCTGGTACTCGTAGCTGTCCCGCGCTCGGTTGTTGTCCCCGGCCAGTCTCGCCGTGATGGCGACGAGCCTGGGGTCGTGGGTGGCCACCATCGGGTAGCCCTCCCCCGACATCAGGACGTCGAGGCACCGCACGTAGGACCGGTCCACCTCGTGCCGGGACTGGAACGCCACCGACGAGGGCTCCTTGTAGGCGCCCTTGCACAACCGGACCCGGCTGCCGGGGCCGGCGAGGTCCCGGCAGTCGGCCTCGGTGCGCCGCAGGTAGGCCTGGAGCACCGCGCCGACCCACGGCCAGTCCGCCCGCAGTTCGCGGAGCACCTCGAGGGTGGAGTCGGTGGTGGTGTGGTCCTCCATGTCCAGGGTGACCGTGGTCCCGGCGGCAGCGGCGGCCTCGCACACCCGGCGGGCGTTGTCGAGGGCGATCCGCTG
>NZ_AGVX02000827.1 GCF_000239155.1 Actinoalloteichus spitiensis RMV-1378 | reverse complement strand
GGCTCCGCGCGCCGGCCGCCGACCCGGTGAGCAGGCTCGCGGTGGGCCGCCTCGTCGACCGGGCGGCCGGCCCGCACGGATCGCTCACCGCCGCCCTCGACCAGGCGATCGCCGCCCTCACCGACCTGGTGGACCAGCTCGACGCCAGTGCCCGCGCCTACCGGACCCGGGACGACGAGGTGGCGGACGCGGTGCGCCGAGCGGGTGAGCCGCGTGGCTGACCGCCGGGTGCCTGGCTCTCCACCGTCCGATCCACCGGGCGGTGGCGACCTCCCCCGTACGGCGCACCGGGTTGACCGCCGGCTCACCGGGTCCCTGCCATGCTCGCGCGGCCGGTACCGACCCGCCGATCCGCGACCTCCGGGGGCAGCGTGACGATCACTCTGGAGCTGGCCGAGTTCACCCTCGCGTGGCGTGAGCTGGGGCTCGGGCAGTGTCCGCTGGTGCTGCGCACCGAGGAGACGGCGACGACCCTGGCGGAGGCCGAGGACCTCGACCGGCGTTGTCGGGCCGCCCTCGCCGACCGGGGGCTGTTCACCGGACCCGGCGAGCCGCACCCCGACCTGGACTGGGCGCTGCGCCTGTTCGCGGCGCCCACCCACGCCGTGGACGTGCGGTGGTCCCTCCCCGGCGGACGGCGGCTCCGGGCGATGGCCGCGCTCTCCGGCCAGCACGCCGTGATCGGGGTGGTGGGCGACGGCGTGCTGTCCATCGACCCGCTGCGGCCGACGACCGTGTGCGAGGCGGCGGTGAGCGTGCTGGGCGCCGTGCCCGCCGGGCCGGGACAGGTGGTGAACCTCCCGGAGTCCGCCGTGTCGCGGGCCGGCCGGAAGGGCCGCTCCGACGCCGACTTCGAGGACGCCCTGCTCGACGCGGGTGTGCGTTACGGGGACGCCCGCGCGCTGCTGGGCATGCTGGGGACCGACCGCGTGGGCGCCGGTCAGCTCGGGGTGAGCCGCTGGGAAGGACTGGGCCAGCGCCGCCGGGGCCCGTACGCGATCGACGTGATCGACACGACGCGGGGCAGGTACGCCGTCCACGAACGGGACGGCTGGCTGACCGTGGCACCGGTCGACCTGCCCCGGCTGGCGGAGATGCTGCGCGAACTCCTCGCCGTGACCTGAGACGGGCGCGGTGGGCCGACGAACGACGGGGGTGCGAGGTGGAGGAGCGATCCGGCGTCTACTGGAACGGGATCAGCCACGAGCGGATCGTGGACTGGCTGCGGGAGCCCACCACCGACTCGCTCGTCGACTCGGTGGACCAGTGGGAGCGGGGCCTGGGCGA
>NZ_AGVX02000828.1 GCF_000239155.1 Actinoalloteichus spitiensis RMV-1378 | reverse complement strand
GCCTCGGCCGCCGCCGGGCCGGTCCGGCGGACCACCGGCCGGCGGCGGTCAGCTCTCCGAACGGAGCCGGCGCAGCGCCTCGGCGAGGTCGTCGGGGTACTCGCTGGTGAACTCCACCCACTCCCCCGTGCCCGGGTGGTCGAACCCGAGTCGCCTGGCGTGCAACCACTGCCGCGTCAGTCCCAGCCGCCGGGCGAGGGTGGGATCCGCGCCGTAGGTGAGGTCACCGGCGCAGGGGTGCCGCAGCGCCGCGAAGTGCACCCGGATCTGGTGCGTCCGCCCGGTCTCCAGCCGCACCTCGGCCAGCGAGGCGGCCCGGAAGGCCTCCACCACCTCGTAGTGGGTGACGCTGGGCTTGCCCCCCGCCACCACCGCGAACTTGTAGTCGTGCCGGGGGTGCCGGTCGATCGGCGCGTCGATGGTGCCGCTGGTCGGGTCCGGGTGGCCCTGGACCACCGCGTGGTAGATCTTGGAGACCGTCCGCTCCTTGAACGCCCGCTTGAGCGCCGAGTACGCGGTCTCGCTCTTGGCGACCACCATGACCCCGGTGGTGCCCACGTCGAGTCGGTGCACC
>NZ_AGVX02000829.1 GCF_000239155.1 Actinoalloteichus spitiensis RMV-1378 | reverse complement strand
CCCGGTGGGCATCGATGCCGACTTCTTCGCCCTCGGTGGCGATTCCATCAGCGGGCTGCGGGTGCTCTCCCGGCTGCGGGAACACCTGAACCTCCCGCTTCCCGCCCGGCTCCTGTTTGACGAACCGACGGTGGCCGGGCTCGCCGCGCACGTCGACGGCCACACCACTGCGGAACACCAGGAAACCGAGCAGGTACCGCTTGTCGGCGGAACCGGTGGACACCCGGACAACGGTAGCGACAGCTCCGTGCACCAGCTGTCGCCGCCACAGCAACGCCTGTGGTTCCTCGACAGCCTCATCCCGGGCGGTGTCGAGTACAACACCGGAATCAGCCTCCGGCTGCACGGCTCTCTCGACCTGGAAGCCCTGGCCAAAGCCCTGAACCGGCTCGTCAGCCGTCACGGGAGCCTGCGAACGACCTTCGAGGAGGTGTCAGGCCAGCCCGTCCAACGAGTGCGGCGGGGGTTCGACGTACCGCTGCGGACGGTCGACCTGCGCACACCAGAGCTGGACTGCCTGGAGGAGCGGGATGCCCGCCTGGCGGCGGTACTCCGCGAGGAGACGTCCACACGGTTCGACCTCCACGAGGGGCCGCTCTTCCGAGGCCTGGTCGTCCGAGAGACGAACGACGTGAGCGTCCTCGTGCTGTCGGTGCACCACATCGTGACGGACGGGTGGTCGATGGGTGTGCTGG
>NZ_AGVX02000830.1 GCF_000239155.1 Actinoalloteichus spitiensis RMV-1378 | reverse complement strand
CGGGCGGCCTCCGAGAGGCGGCGGTGCGGGCCGACGCACGCGCGGAAAATACCCGCGTCGTGGCGTTGGTCGCCCTGGCTTCACCAATTGGTTCTGAACCGTTACGGTCACTTCATGGTGCGGTCCATCAGTTCTCGCCGGCCGGCGACCCTGGCGTCGCTGGCGGCGGAGCTCGGCGTGTCCAGGACAACGGTGTCCAATGCCTACAACCGTCCTGACCAGCTCTCGCCCGAACTCCGGCAACGTGTTCTCGAGGCCGCCCGGCGGGTCGGCTACCCCGGCCCGGACCCGGTCGCGCGGTCCCTGCGCACCCGCAAGGCGGGTGCGCTCGGTCTCCTGCTGACGGAGAACCTCTCCTACGCCTTCCGCGACCCCGCCGCCGTCAGCTTCCTGGAGGGCCTGGCGCTCTCCTGCGAAGCCGCCGGCCAGGGGCTGCTGCTGGTCCCGGCCAACCCCGAGCGGGAGGACCTCGCCGCGGTGCACCGGGCGGGGGTCGACGGCTTCGTCGTCTACTCGGTGCCCGACGACGACCCCCACCTGGCCGCGGTGCTGGAGCGGCCGGTCCCCACCGTCGTCTGCGACCAGCCCAGCCTCCCCGGGGTCGACACGGTCGGCATCGACGACGGCTCCGCGATGACCGGCATGGCCGAGCACCTCATCGGCCTGGGGCACCGCCGCGTCGGGGTGGTGTGCATGCGGCTCGGACGTGACCGCAACGACGCGGTCGCCTCGCTGGACCGGCAGCGGTCGGCCCACTTCCACGTGCAGCGTGCCCGCCTGGTCGCCCTCGCCGCGGCTTTCGAGGCGGTCGGGGTCCAGTGGGCGCAGGTGCCCGTCGTCGAACGGTTCGACCACAGCGTGGAGTCGGGTGCCTCCGCCACCGCCCGCATCCTGGATCTGGACCCGGAGATCACGGCGGTGGTCTGCACCTCCGACATCCTGGCGCTCGGCGCGCTCGAGGAGGCCAGGCGCCGTGGCCTGCGGGTGCCCCAGGACCTGACGGTGACCGGCTTCGACGGCATCGCCGAGGCCGAACGGGTGGGGTTGACCACCGTGGTGCAGCCGGTGCGGGACAAGGGCGCGGAGGCGGGCCGCCTGCTGCGGGAGCAGCCGGACCACGGCCGACCGAGGAAGATCGTGTTACCGACGAGCCTGCGCACCGGCGGCACGGCCGCTCCGCCCCGCAACAGCCAGGAGCGCTGGTTCGGGCCGTGACCGGCCGGCCCGCGCCTCTTTCCCGCCTTCC
>NZ_AGVX02000831.1 GCF_000239155.1 Actinoalloteichus spitiensis RMV-1378 | reverse complement strand
GCCGTCCCGCCGGTGCGCGGGACGGCCTCCAGCGGCAGCCGGGTCGGACCGCCCCGGCCACGCCTCCCGAGCCCGTCATGTGGGCCGACGAACGGGATGCCTGGCGGGATCCGAGCGCGGCGGCCGTGCTGGGCCCGCCCGCGCTGGAGACGCCGGACGACGACGGTGGCACCGACACCGCACCCGCGTCTCCGGCGGCGCGGCTGAGCGCGCGGGAGGTGCTCTTCGGGCAGCGGGTCAAGCCGACCGCGTTGGGCGCGTTGTTCGCCGCCGCCCTCCTCGTCGGGTTGGTGGGAGGCTTCCTCGGGAGGATCACCGCCGAGGGCGGCAGCGTGGTGAACCGTCCGGACGTGACGCTCGCCGAGGCCGGCACCGCCGTGGAACGGGAGCCCGGGTCGCTCGCCGAGGTGGTCGACCGGGTGCGGCCCGCCGTGGTGTCCGTCGACACGGGCGACGGCGCGGGGTCCGGCGTGGTCATCCACGAGGAGGGCTACATCGTGACCAACGAGCACGTGGTCGCCTCGGCCGCCGACGCCGACTCCCCCGACGTCGACGTCGTGTTCTCCGACGGCAGCAGGGCGGAGGCCGCGCTGGTCGGCCGCGACCAGCGCACCGACCTCGCCGTGCTGAAGGTCAACGTCGACAACCTGACCGTCATCCAGATGGGCGACAGCGACCAGCTCGCCGTGGGGGACACCGTCCTGGCCATCGGCAACCCGCTGAACCTCCCCAACACCGTGACCTCCGGCATCATCAGCGCACTGGACCGGCCGTCGCGGCTGCCGGCCGCGGAGACCTCGGTGATCAGCGCCATCCAGACGGACGCGGCGATCAACCGGGGCAACTCGGGCGGGGCGCTGGTGAACTCGTCCGGCGCCCTCGTCGGGATCAACACCGCGATCAGGGAGGCCACGCCGGGCGGCGGCTCCATCGGGATCGGGCTGGCCAACCCGGTCAACCAGGTGCGCCGGATCGCCGAGGACCTCATCCAGCACGGCCGGGTCGAACATCCGGACCTCGGGGTGAACCCGGTCACGAGGGTGTCGGGCAACCAGTACGGCGCCGAGGTGGCCAACGTGCGTGAGGGCGGGGCGGCCGAGCGGGCCGGGGTCCAGGAGGGCGACGTCATCACGAAGGTCGACGACCAGCCGGTGGGCGGAGCGGACGAACTGCTCCTCGCGGTCGGCCAACACCAGATCGGTGACCAGATCGAGCTGGAGATCGTCCGGGGCGATGGCGTCCTGGTGATTCCGGTCACCCTCGACTCGGACCAGAACCGTTGAGGGCCGGAACCGTCCTACCCGAGCCCCTTTCGCATGACCGAGCAACCGTTAGGCTGTTCGCGGGTGCGGAGGAGGTGCCAGGGTGTTCGAGAACATTGGGTGGCCGGAGCTGTTCGTGCTGCTGCTCGTCGGTCTGTTCATCTTCGGCCCCGAACGCCTGCCCGCCGCGGCCGCCTGGTTGGGCAACACCATCCGCAAGGTCCGCGACTACGCCTCGGGGGCGCGCGAGCAGATCCGCTCCGAGATGGGGCCCGAGTTCGACGAGCTGCGCAAGCCGCTGGAGGACCTGCGCGGCCTCCGGAACCTGAACCCGAAGACCGCCATCACCGACCAGGCCAGGAAGCTGTTCGACGACGACCGCCCGCTGGCGGAGGGCAGCGCGGAGAAGCCGAACGGCTACCCCGCCGCCG
>NZ_AGVX02000832.1 GCF_000239155.1 Actinoalloteichus spitiensis RMV-1378 | reverse complement strand
CGGGGCGGCGGGGCCGGCGGCGGCGGATGTCCGGGTGTCGGCACGGCGACGAGTCGGGGGTTGGTCGCCGTGGGACGGCGTGGGGGCCGACGGCTCGACGTCCACCCCGGTGGCGGCCCCGGCCGGGCCGGCGTGCGCCGCCTCGGGCTCCGCCGTGTTGGGCTCCGGCGCGCCGGGGGCCTCCCCGAGGTAGAGCCGTCGGACCTCGTCGGAGGCGGCGAGTTCGGCCGCCGGGCCGGACAGCCGCACCCGGCCCAGGTCGAGGACGTGGGCGTGGTCGGCGATCCCCAGGGCCAGGGCCGCGTTCTGCTCGACCAGCACGACGGTGACCCCGCGCCGGTTGATCTGGCGGATGACCTCGGCGACGGTCTGGACCACCCGGGGCGCCAGTCCCAGGGAGGGTTCGTCGAGCAGCAGCAGCCGGGGGTTGGCCATCAGCGCCCGGCCGATCGCGAGCATCTGCTGCTCACCGCCGGAGAGGGTGCCCGCGTGTTGGCGACGTCGCCGGGCCAGCACGGGGAACAGGTCGTACACCTCGTCGCGGGCGGCGCGGCGCCGAGCGCCCCGGGCCGGGCGGGGGCCGAGGGCGCCGGCGTCGAGGTTGTCCGCCACCGACAGCGCGGGGAAGACCCGGCGTCCTTCCGGGACCTGTACGACGCCGACCGCGACCGTGGCCGCCGCGTCCCGCCAGTCCACCGGCCGGCCGTCCACCTCGACGGTTCCGCCGGTCACCGCACCACCGTGCAGCGGCAGGGTTCCCGACACGGCACGCAGCAGGGTGCTCTTGCCGGCCCCGTTCACCCCGAGGAGCGCGGCGACCGAACCGGGTTCGACGCGCAGGCACACCTGGCGCACGGCCGGCAGTGCCCGTCCGTAGCGGACGTCGAGCCGGTCGACGCGGAGACCGGCGGCGGTGGTGGGGTGCGGCTCGGTGGTCACGGTGGCTGGCCTCCTCTCCGGTGCTGGTCGGGGCGGACGCGGACGCGGCGGTGTCCCGACCCCGCGGCCCCTGCCGGGTGGCGAAGGGCGGGTGGTGGGATGTGGACGGTCCGTTCCCCGGGACGGCGCCGGCGGTGGTGCGCCGGCTGGTGGACCGACGACAGCACGGGCCGTTCGGCGGGTCCAGCGGCGCGTTCCAAGTCATGGCGGCCGCACACACCCACCCCGCCGGAGTGTGTGCGGCGCCACAGTCTCCGGTTCCGGTGGCCGCTTCCGCCCCGACGATCGGGGACATGAGCGATGACGACAGTGCGCACGTACCCGGGAGCAACGCCGCTGACCCGCCCGGCCTGGACCTCGCGCGCCTGCGCGCCCACCTGGCGCACCACCTGCCGGGGGGCGTGGTGGGCGAGCTCCGGGCCCGGCTGTTGACGGGGGGCCGGTCCAACCTCACCTACCGGGTGTGGGACGAGACCCGGCGGTGGGCGGTGCGCCGGCCCCCGCTGGGGCACGTGCTGCCCACCGCGCACGACATGGGCCGGGAACACCGGGTGCTCGCCGCCCTCGCCGACACCCCGGTTCCGGCCCCCGTCCCCTTCCTGCTGTGCCGGGACCCGGCGGTGCTCGGCGCGCCGTTCTTCGTGATGGAGTTCGTCGAGGGCGAGGTCCCGCACGCGGAGTCGCTGCGGGGCCACGGGGCCGCGCACGCCCGCCGCGTCGGACGGTGCCTCGTCGACCGGCTGGTGGAGTTGCACGCGGTCGACGTCGACGCCGTCGGGCTCGGCGACTTCGGCCGCCCGTCCGGGTTCCTGGACCGCCAGTTGCGGCGGTGGTGGCGCCAGTTGGAGGGGTCGCGCAGCCGTCCCACACCCGAACTGGACGGGCTGCACGCCGCGCTGACCACGGCGGTGCCGGTGTCCCCCGCCCCCACCCTGCTGCACGGCGACTTCCGGGTGGACAACGCGGTGTTCGGTCCGGACGGGACGGTGCGGGCCCTGCTCGACTGGGAGATGTCCACCCTGGGTGATCCGTTGACGGACCTGGGGATGCTGGTGGTGTACGGGCGACGCGCCCCCCTGGACGGTCAGGACCCGGTGAACGCGGGCACCGTGCCCGGGTTCCCCGGTGAGGACGAACTGGTCGCCCGGTACGTGGCCGGTTCGGGGCGGGACGCCTCCGGGCTGCCCTGGTACGTGGCGTTGGGGTTCCTCAAGCTGGCGGTGATCCTGGAGGGGATCCACTACCGGCACCAGCAGGGCAGGACGGCCGGGCCGGGTTTCGAGGGCATCGGGGAGCTGGTGCGTCCGCTGGCGGTGGCCGGGCGCCGGGCCCTGGACGGCGGGTGAGCGGAACATGGGCGGGCCGG
>NZ_AGVX02000833.1 GCF_000239155.1 Actinoalloteichus spitiensis RMV-1378 | reverse complement strand
AGCAGGGCCCACGCGGCCTGCACCACCGCGTTCACCGTGACCTGGTGGGAACGGGCGAAGGACAGCACCCGCTCCGATTCCCGGGGTGTCAGTTCCACCGGAATCCGGGCCACCGACTGGGATCGGTGCGCCCGCTCGGGTGCCCGGTCGTAGGGCAGGGGGGTGGGCTCGTCGAACCCAGCCAGTGTCCGACGCCAGAAGTCCAGCGACTCGCCCCGGTCCCGGGCCACCAGCCACTCCACGTAGTCCCGGTAGGGGCGACGTGTCGCGGCGCGGTCCGCTGCTCGCGCCACGGCGGCTTCGCTGCCGGTCAGCACGGCGTATTCGGTGAAGACGTCGTCGAGGAAGCGGAACGTGC
>NZ_AGVX02000834.1 GCF_000239155.1 Actinoalloteichus spitiensis RMV-1378 | reverse complement strand
GCCTGCCGGCAGATCGGCCCGGGTGAGCGGAGGTCGCTCGCCTACGTCAACACCTTCTACTACTGGCTCGGCCCGTCCGTCGCCTGCTGAGCCGGAACGGTGGGCTCGCCCTCGCGGTAGGACGGGCCTCGAGTCGCCACCGGGAGGGTTCGGGCCGCCCGAGGGCGCGTCGGTGTCGGGCCAGGACGAGAACCCGTGCGGCGGGGTACGAGGGCCGTGGGCGGCGTGACCGGTGAGCCACGATGAGCGGAGGGGAGGGCGGCGGCGCTGGTCGTCCTCCCCCACCCGGCCGTCGTGCGGTCCCCGCGAGGGAGCGCGCCGGCCTGGTGCGGTATACCGGGAAGGGCCCCCGGGACGACGGAAGTGGGAGACAGGAGCCACCACAAAGTGCGGCCGGATTTCAGCGAACCCCCCGGGTCTGATGTCAAACCTCGGGTTCGCTGCAGAATGGACGCGATCGACGCCCGCCACGTGTATCCTGACCTGCGACTTTACTCTCGGGTCCTCATCGCTCCTACGAGGAGTTCCAACAGATCCGACACCTGCCGGATCTGCCCGGACCGGGCGTCCTCATCGCTCCTACGAGGAGTTCCAACTTGGACTGCTTGACCATCAGGTTGCCGTCCGCGTCCGGGTCCTCATCGCTCCTACGAGGAGTTCCAACCCTGAGCCGTCCGCCCCGTCCCTAGCCGGTTCTGCGGTCCTCATCGCTCCTACGAGGAGTTCCAACCCGGTGGTCGGTGTCTCGTCAGCCATCGCAGCTACTGTCCTCATCGCTCCTACGAGGAGTTCCAACGCGGCGGCGGGCTGGCGGCCCGACCGGCTGCAACCGTCCTCATCGCTCCTACGAGGAGTTCCAACTCGTAGAGGTACGGCACGAGACCGGGGGCGCCTCCGCGTCCTCATCGCTCCTCGGAGGAGTTCTCGCCCGATCCTGTCCGCCTGCTCCGGGGCGCGGTTCGTCGTTCACTGAGTTCCGGTGCGGCCCTCGCGAACCGGCGCCAGGTCGCCCAGCACCTGGGAAGCGTTGACACCGGGTGACCGCCCTGCTGCAATTCAGCCGTGGTTCCCACGGTGCTGACTCGACGGCGGCACGTCGACTTCGCCCGCGTCAACACCCAGGCGTGTCGTAGCTCCCTGTTCCTCGAGCGCTGACCGCCCATCCCCCGGGTCGCTCCGGCCCGCCTCCCGTGAGGAACCACCATGTCGTTCCGTTGGCAGCCCACGTCCGAGGTGCCCAGCCCCGAGTTGCCGGCGGTGCCCTGCCAGGTCTCCTCGGCTCCGGGCCACCAGTCGGAGCCGAGCGCGCACGCCGAGCTGACCGTGACCATCACCGTCCGCGCGGACGCGGCGGAGGCGGCGTCCGTCACGGGCCGCCTGGTGCGGGCGGTGCGGCGCGCCGTGGACCTCGCGGGCGCCTCGCTCACGGTGGACGGTGTCACCATCCCCCGCCAGCACCCGGTGTCGCGCGGGGACGCACCGGGAGGTGACCTCGGGCCTCGCGCCGCTGGCCCGGTGCACATCGTCGTTCCCGCGCGCCGGGTGACCCGCGCGGGCGTGGACGTGCCGTTGACGCGGATGGAGTTCGACCTGCTGCTGTTCCTCTGCGAGAACCCCGGGGTGGTGCACCAGCGCTCCGACCTGGTGGCCCGGGTGTGGGGCGCGCCGGGGCGGAGTTCGGAACGGACCATCGACGTCTACGTGCGGCGGATCCGGGGCAAGCTGGGCGTGGACTGCCCGTTGATCACCACGGTGCGGGGTGTGGGGTACCGGGTCGACGATCCCGCGCTGGTGGTCCTCCACCACGCGGTCCGCTCGGGTTCGGCCCGGTCGTGACCGGGGCGCCGCCGGCCCCGGGGTCGGCACGCCCCGGCCCACTCGGTCGGCCCGGGGCGTGGTCGGCCGGGACGGCCAGGGCACCCCTTGCCGCCGGGAGGCGGTGTCAGTCCCAGACGTAGCCGCGCGGGTTGCGCTCGCAGTCCTCGCCGAGGCGGGGAAGGACGGTGCCGTCGAGCCGGGGGCAGCGGGGGTTGGCGCCGGCGGGCACCTCGTCCTCCGTGGTGCCCGGCTCGTCGCCCGCGCTCGGACGGGGGATGTCGTCGCTCGCCTTCCTGCGCGGGATGTCCATGGCGGTGACCTCCGGCTGGTCCGCTCGCGGGGGTGGGGTGGTGGTGCG
>NZ_AGVX02000835.1 GCF_000239155.1 Actinoalloteichus spitiensis RMV-1378 | reverse complement strand
GCTGGTCGCCACCTTCGCCGCGGCGGGGGAGGACCGGAGCACGGCGGTCAACGAGCTGGGGCGCCGGGTCGGTGACGTGGAGGCGATGCTGCGTCGTCCTGGCGTGCAGGTGCGTTCCCGCCGGCTGTCCGTGCGCGCGAACTGGGAACGCAACCGCCGGGTCGGATGCAGGGCCGAGCAGCACTACCAGCTGCTGGTCACCGACACGGCCGCCCTGGAGGAACTCAGCTCGGCGCTGCTCGCGCGGGAGCCCGAGAGCCTGAGCGGCCCGAACTGGGAACTCACCTCGAACGCCGAGGCGGTGCGGGAGGCGCAGCACGACGCGGTCGCCGACGCCCGGCGCCGCGCGGAGGGCTACGCCGTCGCTCTCGGACGTCGCCTGGGCAGCCTGCTGCGGATCAGCGACGCCGAGGCCGAGCGGGCGCAACCTCGGGGTGCCTACGGTGGCGCGCCGATGGCCGCCCGCTCCGGAGCGGCTCCCGACGTCCGTGAGCTGAACCTGGAGCCCCAGGAGGTGACGGTCACCGCCCGCTGCGTCACCACCTGGTCCCTGCTGGACTGACAACGCGCCGACCCGCCCCCGCCCCCGGCGGTCGCCGCCCGCTGGGACGCTCCGGAGCGGCGTGGACGCCGACCCGACACCCGCGGGTGGCCGAGGCCGCACGTCGGGGCGTCCCGACCCCTCCCCGAACCCGCCGGCGGCCGCCCACCATGC
>NZ_AGVX02000836.1 GCF_000239155.1 Actinoalloteichus spitiensis RMV-1378 | reverse complement strand
GAGGGGGCGAGGGGGCGAGGGGGCGAACCACCGTAGCGACTCGTCGGCCCCGTCGGCCACGGCGTGCCGCTGCGGGGCGGGGCCCGGCAACGACCGAGGGTGCAATCGCCGGCCCTTTAGCAGATGGAGACCATCCCATCAGGACCCATCCCCCCTCGTTCCACCTGTGCGGACCACGTCGAGTGACCAACGGATGAGGGCCGTGAGCTGGAATTTTGCTACTTCGAGTGAATCTGCCCAATTCTCCCGATTTTCACTCATTCGCATGACCGCCGACAGGATGAACCCGGATAACGTGAAACCCATTCTCACTCAATGGTGTGATCCGGTTTTTGATTCGCCGAACCCCCTGTTAGTTTTCCCTCCGAAAGGCGCCCGACGCCCCACCAGACCCGATTTCCGGTTCTGGCCACAGTGCACCACGGCGTGTTCCGGAAGGCGGAGGATAAGGAGTCGGGATGGCCTTGTCGAAGCTGGTCGCCGGGAGTGGCTCGGAGACCGTAAACGCCCGCGGAGGAGCTGTCGGAACAACCTGCAGGTCAGTTCTGACGAGGCGGGAACCCCAGGCACGACGCCGGACGCGTCCGGCCCGGGGACCGTCGTCCCGCAAGGGATGACTGCTCGCGCAGCTCTCAGCTGTGGGGCGCGAGCAACAGCGCACCGGGACTCCCGAAACACACGACCCCTGAGGAGAACATCGTGATGAAGAAGGCAGGTGCTGTGGCTGGGGCCGCAGCCGGTCTGATGATGCTGGCCCCCGTCGCGAGCGCCGACAGCTACGACAACGACGGCATCAACATTCTGAACGACAACAACCTGAGCGTGCTGCCGATCCAGCTCTGCGGCAACAACGTCGCGGTCCTCGGCGTGATCATCCCGATCGCCTCGCCGCAGATCAACGACTGCACCAACGCCCCGATCCTGGACCACAACAAGGTCGAGGTCGAGCTGGACAAGTGAGGTGACGCCACGGCGTCGCCCCCGGAGGGCGCCCGGAGTGATCCGGGCGCCCTCCGCCCGTTCG
>NZ_AGVX02000837.1 GCF_000239155.1 Actinoalloteichus spitiensis RMV-1378 | reverse complement strand
GGTCGCCGCGGCCGCCGGCGGCCACGGCCCAGCCGGGGGATTACCCGGCGAACACCTCGGGGTTGACCGCGTGGGCGGGCCGGCGGCCCTCGAACACGTCCACCACGGCCCGCGCGGCGTCCATCGCCACCTGCCGCATCGCCTCCCGGGTCTGCCCGCCGATGTGCGGGGTGAGCACGACGTTGTCCAGCTCGGTCAGCGGGTGCCCCGCCGGCAGCGGTTCGGTGTCGACGACGTCGAGACCGGCGCCGGCCAGCCGCCCCGACCGCAGCGCGTCGACGAGGGCCGCCTCGTCGACGATGCCGCCCCGCGCGGTGTTGACCAGCACCGCGTCCTCGCGCAGCAGGCCCAGTTCCCGGGCGCCGAGCAACCCGGCCGTCCGGTCGGTCCTGGGCAGGTGCAGGCTCACCGCCGAGGAGGTCGACAGCAGCTCGTCCAACCCCACCGGTTCCCCACCCCGGGCCCGGACCTCCTCGTCGGGCAGGAAGGGGTCGTGGGCGACGACCTCCATCCGGAACCCGGCCCGGGCGATACGGGCCACCTCGACGCCGATGCGGCCGAACCCGACCAGACCCAGCCGCTTGCCGGTGAGCTGGGTGCCGACGAGGGCGCCCCGCAGCTCGTGGTCCCCCCGGCGCACGCCCCGGTCGGCCAGGGCCACCAGCCGGGTCGCCGCCAACAGCAGCGCCACGGCGTGTTCGGCGACGGCCAGGGTGTTCGCGGCCGGGGTGACGCACACCGGGATGCCCCTGGCGGTGGCGGCCGCGACGTCGACGGTGTCCACCCCCACCCCGTGCCGGGAGATCACCCGCAGGCGGGGCGCGCGCTCGATGCTGGGCGCGCGGAGCTCGGCGGTGCGGAGCAGCACGGCCTCGACGGTGTCGGCGACCTGGTCGAAGGGCACCGCGCCCGCACCGTAGCCGGTGACGACCCGGCCGTGGCCGGCGAGGAGGTCCACCGCGTCGGGGTGCACCGGCCGGGGGACGTAGACGACCCGCGTCGAGGGGA
>NZ_AGVX02000838.1 GCF_000239155.1 Actinoalloteichus spitiensis RMV-1378 | reverse complement strand
GGGCGACCGGTCGCCGCCCGCCGACCCACCGCCACCCGACGGAAGGAAAGACCGTGAAGATCGCCGTTCCCCGCGAAGTGAAGAACAACGAGTACCGGGTCGCGCTCACCCCGGCCGGTGTGCTCGAACTCACCGGGCTGGGTCACGACGTGCTGGTGGAGACCGGAGCCGGCCAGGGCTCCGCGATCAGCGACGCCGAGTACCACGCCGCGGGCGCCAAGATCCTCGACACCGCGGAGGACGTGTGGGCCAGCGGTGACCTGGTCCTCAAGGTCAAGGAACCCGTTCCGTCCGAGTACCCGCTGTTGCGGGCCGGGCAGATGCTCTTCACCTACCTGCACCTGGCCAGCAGCAGGGAGCTCACCACCGCGATGGTGGAGAGCGGCGTGACCGGCATCGCCTACGAGACCGTGCAGGCCCCTGACGGAACGTTGCCGCTGCTCGCGCCCATGTCGGAGGTGGCCGGCCGGCTCGCCCCGATGGTGGCGGTCGGGGCGATGTTGCGACCAGCGGGGGGTCGGGGCGTCCTCCCCAGCGGTGTTCCCGGCGTCCCCCCGGCGAAGGTGACCGTCATCGGCGCCGGTGTCGCCGGGCTGAGCGCGGCCTCCATCGCGCTCGGGATGCGGGCCGACGTCGAACTGCTCGACACCAGGGTCGACAGGCTGCGGGCCATCGACCGCGAGTTCCGGGGTGGGCTCCGCACGATCTCCTCGAACCGGTACACGCTGGAACGGTCGGTGCTGTCCGCCGACCTCGTCATCGGCGCCGTGCTGGTGCCGGGCGCGAAGGCCCCGAAACTGGTCGACAACGACCTGGTGGCGCGGATGCGGCCGGGTTCGGTGCTGGTGGACATCTCGATCGACCAGGGCGGGTGTTTCGCCGACTCCCGGCTGACGACCCACGACGACCCGACGTTCCGGGTGCACGAGGCGGTCTTCTACTGCGTGGCCAACATGCCGGGGGCCGTCCCCCACACCTCCACCCACGCGCTCACCAACGTCACGCTGCCCCACGTCGTGGCACTGGCGGAGCACGGGTGGCGGGGGGCGGCACGACGGGACCCCGCCCTGGCGCACGGGCTGAACACGCACGAGGGCGCGTTGACCAACCGGCCGGTGGCTGAGGCGCACGGGCTGGAGTGGGTCGATCCGGAACGCGTGTTGGCCGGCTGACCGGAGGTGGGGTACGCCGTGGCCGCACGGGCAGGCCCCCGCCGCGACAGGGTCACGGCGCGCCCTGGGTACAGGGGCGGCCCGCTCAACCGGCCTGGGGGTCACCGGGAGCGGGCCGCCACCCTCGAGTCTAGTCGCTCGGTACGGCTTGTGTTGACCAGGTCGCGGTGTATCTGGAGAAGATCACCCGACTACCAACCTTTAGCCCATCCGAGAGCGCCCAATCGAGTGAACCTCCACCAGAAGACTGAATCATTTTCATCTCGTAGCCGATGACTGCTCAGTGAACGCCTCGGTCGACCCGACAGCTCACCCGTCGCACACCGCGCGGCCCCTCCGTCACGGGCAGACGGACGAGGCCGGGCGGCCACCCGAGGGACGACGCTGGCTGATCGCCTGCCACGACCCCTTCGGCCGCGACCGATCGGTGACCGTGCTGGTCGAGGACCAGGACGTACTCCTGGTCGCACCCCCCGGGGCGAGCGCGGTGCTGTCCACCCAGCAGACGCGCTCCCTACGGCGGTCGCTGGACCACGCCGCCGTCACCACGAGGGACCACGACGGAGATGAACGTGACTGAGAAGGCGCTGCGCCAGGCGGTGATGGAACGCCTGGCGATGCTCGACCGCGCCGCCGAGCATGACGACGCGACCACCCTGCTCCCCCTCGCCCGGGCGGAACTCCAACGCCTGGCCGACGGCTGGCGGCTCCTGCTCACCGTGCACCAACCCGCCGACGACGGGCGCTGTCGGGCCTGCCCGGGCGGTTGGCGACGTCGCCGCTGGCCGTGCAAGGTGTGGCTGATGGCCCACCGCCACCTCATCGGGGAAGGCGGGACTCAGCGCCCGCGCCGGGGCCGCCTCGGTTCCCTCGGACGGGGGTCGACCAAGGGAACACCACCGCCGGCCACCGGCCCGAGCCACGGGACAGCACACCCGGCCACGACAGCCCCTGCTCCTTCCGCTCCCCCGGGAACCGGGGCACCCCGGCACGCCGAACGGGACGCCGCCCCCTCCCCCGCCGCCCCGGCCTGGCCGACCAGCGATCAGGAAGCCGCCGAGGCCGTCCACGACCGGGGAGCGGTTCCCACCCTCGGGGAAGGCCCCTCCTCCGCCACGCCGGTGGGCGGTCGCCTGGAGACCGACAGCGCCCGCATCCACCGGGCGAACGTCATGGAACGCCAGTCGCGGCTGATGCGACGCCTGTCGCCGAACGGCTGAGCACGCCCCCGCCCGGCAGTCCCCGGCGCACCGGGACACGTGACACCGCGGGGCCGCGGTCCGGGCCGCCGAGACCACGCGCTGACGTCCGGCGGTCCGCCGGGCAGGCCGACCGCCGCCCCCGGTGGACGGGAACACCGTTGCCGGGGACGACGGAGCACGTGCCCGTCCCCGGCGGTTCGGCGCCAACCGGCCTCACCTCCCCGACACCACCCGGACACGGACGGTGCTCGCGTCGCCCCACTCCCGGCCCGGTCCCCCCGACCGGCCACCCAGGAGCTCCTTCGTACGGCAGGATGAGCCCGTTCAGCCGCGCGGCGACGAGGAGGAATCCGTGCACGACGGCACAGGCCGGATCGTTGTGCAGGGCCTGACGAAACAGTTCGGCCCTGTCACGGCGGTGCAGAACCTCGACTTCACCGTGGAGCCCGGGTCGGTCACCGGGTTCCTTGGCCCCAACGGGTCCGGGAAGACGACCACCCTGCGGATGCTGTTGGGACTGGTGACGCCCACGGCGGGCATCGCCACCATCAACGGGCTCCGCTTCGACGACATCACCAACCCCGCCCGAGTGGTCGGCGCGGTCCTCGAGGCCCAGAGCTTCCACCCCACCCGCAACGCGCGGAACCACCTGCGCTGCTACGCGGCGGCGATCGGGCTGCCCGACTCGGCCGCCGACCGGGCCCTCGACCAGGTGGGCCTCGGGGTGGCCGCCCGCCGCGGCGTCCGGGGCTTCTCCCTCGGCATGCGGCAACGCCTGGCGCTGGCCACCGCACTGCTCGGTGACCCGCAGGTCCTCGTCCTCGACGAGCCCGCGAACGGTCTGGACCCCGAGGGCATCGCCTGGCTGCGGGGCTTCATGCGTTCCTTCGCCGCCGCCGGCAGGACCGTGCTCGTCTCCAGCCACCAGCTCCGCGAGGTCGAACAGACCGTCGACAAACTCATCATCGTCAGCCGTGGCCAGACCGTCTACCACGGCGGGCTCGACGACCTGCGCGCCACCCGCCCCAGCCGCGTGCTGGTCCGGGCGGACGATGCCGCCAAGCTGGTGGAGGCGCTCCGGGCCGCTGACCTCACCAACCTGGAGACCACGCCGGACGGGACGCTCGCGGTGATGGGCGGCGTCGACCCGAGGCGCGTCGCCGACATCGCCCGCGACGCCGGCGTCGCGGTCTACGGGATGCAGGAGGACAAGGCGGACCTCGAGGAGATCTTCTTCCACCTCACCAGCGGCCAGTACGGCGGGGCGCAGCAGAACCTCTACACCCAGCAGCCACCCGGACCGGGGCAACCCGGCGGTTTCGGCAGCCCCCCGGTACCACCCGCCGGCTACCAGCAACCACCCGCCGGCTACCAGCCCCCGCCCGGGTACCAGCAGCCGCCGCCCGGGTACCAGCAACCACCGGCCGGCTACCAGCCACCGCCCGGGTACCAGCCACCGGGCTACCAGCCGCCCCCCGGCTACCAGCCACCACCCACCGGTGACCAGGCTCGCCCGGACCAGCAACCGCCCGGCGGGGACTCCTCCGAGGGCAACCAGGGAGGAAACGCCTGATGGGCCGGCTCATCACCTCCGAGTTCCGCAAGATCCTCACCGTGAACCTGTGGTGGGCGCTGCTGATCCCCGCCGCACTGTTCACCTTCTTCCTCGCCTGGTTCGGCGGGGCCGTCGGTTCCGTCGCGGGCAGCGCGGCCGAGTTCGGCGGCGGCTCCGTCCCGGTCGCCGGGCTGATGTACGCGGCGGGCTTCAACCTGGCCACGGTCTTCGGCGCGATCTTCGGTGGTCTGTCGATGTCCGGGGAACTGCGGCACAAGACCATCACCACCACGTTCCTGACCGCCGACTCCCGGGCAGCGGTGCTCGGGGCGAAGCTCGTCAGCTGCGCGGCGGTGGGCGCCTTCTACGGCGTGGTCTGCGCCATCACGGGTTCGCTCGGCGCCTTCGTCGGTTACGGCGACGGCTTCCCCGCCGTGGGTGACTGGCTGCTGCTGTGCCTGGTCAGCATCGCCCTGATGGTGCTCTGGACGCTGCTGGGCGTGGGTTTCGGCGCACTCCTGGGCAACCAGGTCGGCGTCGTCCTCATCATCCCGATCTACACGCTCCTCGGTGAGAGCATCCTGGTCAGCCTGTTCTCCGAGCTGGGCAGCAGCGCGGTCAGCCCGTACCTGCCGAACGGTTCCGGCAGTTTCGCCCTGCTCGGCCTGGCGATGTCCCAGCTGTTCTCCGTGGTCAGCGCGCACGCCGGGACCGTCGACCTCCCGCCAGAGGTGCGCGCCGACCTGGAAAGCGCCGGCCTCAGCGGGCAGTTCAACGACTGGTGGCTCAGCGGCCTGGCCTTCCTCGGGTGGACGGCGCTGTTCGTCCTGCTCGGATGGCTGCTCAACCAGAAGCGCGACGTCACCTGACGAGTCGACCGCGGCCCCGTCGCGACGGGGCCGGCGGTCCGCGCCACCCGGGCCCCGTCGACCCGTCCTCCCGGCCCGGGGAGCTCCCTCACCCGGTGCGGGCCGTGCCCCGGCACGGCCCGCACGAGTGGGTGAACACCTGCCACACCACCGAGCCGGGGCCGCTCCGGCCCGTTGCGCCCGGCTCCGACGGCGTCGGCACGCTGCCCGCTGGGCGGTGGTCCACACGCCCGGGCGCAGACCGCCGACACCCACGGCCTCCAGCGCGAATCCTGGTCGGCGGCACACCGGCACCCGGACACCCGCCCCACGGGCCGGCGCAACGTCGGCGTCCCCCAGCGCGCAGCGGATGCGGTGCCCCGGGAAAGGCCTAGCCTGACCACGTGCCTGACAGCCCTCCCCCGAGCCCCGACGCCAGACCGGCCGCCAGCTCCTCCGGTTCCTCCCGTTCCTCTTCCGCGGACACCCCCGGCTCCGACCGCGGGGCGCGGTCCGCCGACGCGCCCGCCCCACCCCCGGCCGGCGGCGGCTGGCTGCGGCGCCTCGCCTCGGCGAGCTGGCGCCACCGCAGGACGGTGCTGCTGGCCTTCGGCGCGTCGGTGCTCGGGGTTGGGCTCGAGGCGGCCGCCCCACTGCTCACCAGGGTCGTCGTCGACCGAGCCGTGGAGGGCAGCACCCAGGGGATCGGCCTGCTGGTGGGTCTCCTCGTCGTCCTGGCCCTGGTCCGGTTCGGGATGGCGTTCGTCCGGCGCTACGAGGCGGGACGGCTCTCGGTCGATGTCCAACACGACCTGCGCCAAGCCGTGTTCGCCGCGGTCAGCCGCTTCGACGGGGGCAAGCAGGACACGATGCGCACCGGCCAGGTGGTGTCCCGCGCGATCAGCGACCTCCAGGTCATCCAGACGCTGCTGGCGATGGCCCCCTTCTCCGCCGGCAGCGCCGTCCTCGCCCTGTTCTCACTGGCCGCCATGTTCTGGCTGTCCGCGCCGCTGACGCTGATCGCGCTGGTGGTGCTGCCGCTCGCCGCGCTGACCGCCCTGCGCAGCCGGCTCGTCCTCTACCCGGCGACCTGGGCAGCGCAGCAGCGGGCGGGCGAGGTCGCCGGTCACGTGGAGGAGGCCGTGACCGGCGTCCGGGTGGTCAAGGGCTTCGGGCAGGAGGACCGGGAGATCGGGCGGCTGGAGGACAGCGCGAGGAAGCTGTTCGGTGAGCGGCTGCGGGCGGCGCGCCTCACCGCGTGGCCCAGCTCCTTGCTGTCCGCGCTGCCCGTCGCCGGCCAGGTGGGGGTGCTCGGCCTCGGCGGTTGGCTGGCGCTGCGCGGCGAGATCAGCCTCGGCACCTTCCTGGCCTTCGCCACCTACGTCGCCATGCTCGTCGGCCCGGCGCGCATGCTCACCAACATGCTGGTCAGTGCGCAGCTGGCCAGGGCGAGCGCGGAACGGGTCAACGAACTGATCGACTCCCAACCGGAGGTGCGGGAGTCCGAGGGGGCGGTGGCGCTGCCGGACGGGCCGCTGGCCGTGGAACTCCGCGGTGTCGGATTCGGCTACGTCCGGCGGGAACGGGTGCTCGACGACGTGAGCCTGCGGGTGGCACCCGGTGAGACCGTCGCCCTGGTCGGAGCCGCGGGCTCGGGCAAGTCCACGGTCGCGCTGCTGCTCCCCCGCTTCTACGACGTCCATACCGGGTCGGTGCGGGTCGGCGGCGAGGACGCCCTCGTCGACGTCCGCGACCTGCGTCTGGACTCGTTGCGCGGGGCGGTCGGGGTCGCCTTCGAGGAGGCGTTCCTCTTCTCCGACACCGTGCGCGCCAACATCGCCTACGGACGACCGGAGGCGACGGAGGCGGAGATCAGGGCGGCGGCCGCGGCGGCGGAGGCCGCCGAGTTCATCGAACGGCTCCCGGACGGGTACGACACGGTGGTCGGCGAACGGGGGATGTCGCTCTCGGGTGGGCAACGGCAGCGGATCGCCCTGGCCAGGGCACTGCTCACGGACCCGAGAGTGCTGGTGCTGGACGACGCGACATCGGCCGTGGACCCCGTCACGGAAGCCGCGATCCACGCCACGCTCCGCTCGATCACCCACGGCCGCACCACCCTGTTGGTGGCACACCGCCGGTCCACCCTCTCCCTCGCGGACCGCATCGCGGTCCTGGACCGGGGCAGGGTCGTCGACGTCGGCACCGAATCCGAGCTGAACGAGCGGTGCCCGTTGTTCCGCCGGCTCCTCGCCGGCCCAGGTGAGGAGATCGAGGACGCCGGGAACGGCACGGAGGCCGGGCCGGAGACCGACCAGCGGGAACGGGACCTGTGGCCGGAAATCCCCGCCGAGGACGGGACGACGCGCCCTCCCGAGTTGGGCGCGGACCCGGACCTGGCCGCCCGGGTCGCGGCGCTCCCCCCGGCGGCGGACGTGCCCGATCTCGGCGGCGTGGACGCCCGCGCCCCCGATCCGGACTTCCGGTTCCGCCGCCAACTCCGCGTCGTGGCGTGGCCGCTGGCGCTGGCCGTGGTCGCGGTCGCCCTCGACGCCCTCACCGGACTCGCGCTCCCCACCCTGGTCCGGCACGGCGTGGACTCCGGTGTCGGGCGGGGCGACGGCGGTGCGCTCCTCGTCGCGACGGTCGCCGGCGCCGCCGTGGTCGTGGTGTCGTTGTTGGCGGTCGCCCTTCAGACGGTGGTGGCCGCGAGAGCCGGCGAGACCCTGCTCTACCTGTTGCGCGTCCGCAGCTTCTCGCACCTCCAACGGTTGGGGCTCGACTTCTACGAACGCGAGCTGGCCGGGCGGATCATGACGCGGATGACCACCGACGTCGACGCCCTGTCCACCTTCCTCCAGACCGGGCTCGCGACCGCGGTCGTCAGCCTGTTCACCCTCGTCGGCATCACGGTCGCGCTCCTGCTGACCGACCTGTCGCTCGCCGTGGTCGCGCTGCTGCCCATCCCGGTGCTGGTCCTGGCGACCCTGGTGTTCCGCCGTCTGTCCTCCGCCGCGTACTCGGAGGCGCGGGAACGGATCAGCGCGGTCAACGCGGACTTCCAGGAGAACCTGTCCGGCGTGCGCGTCGCGCAGTCCTTCACCAGGGAGAAGCGGTCCGCGGCGGTGTTCGCGACCCGCAGCGACGCCTACCGCAGGTCACGGTTGCGCGCCCAGCGGTACATCGCCACCTACTTCCCGTTCATCGCGTTGCTCTCCGAACTCGCCCAGGCCGCCGTCCTCGCGGTCGGTGCCTTCCGCGTCGCCGGCGGCGGCCTGTCCGCCGGCGTGCTGTTGGCCTTCAGCCTGTACCTGCGGCTCTTCTTCTCGCCCATCCAGCAGTTGTCCACGGTGTTCGACGGGTACCAGCAGGCCAGGGTCGGTCTGCGCCGCATCGCCGGGCTGCTGCGCACCCCGACGTCGATCGTGCCGGCCGCCGACCCGGTGCCCGTGCGGGGCCGGCTGACCGGCCTGGTCGAGTTCAGCGACGTCAGCTTCACCTATCCGGGGGCCTCCACCGCGGCGCTGTCCGAGGTCTCGCTCCGGGTGGCACCGGGCGAGACCGTCGCGCTGGTCGGCGCCACCGGCGCCGGGAAGTCGACCCTCGTGAAGCTCCTCGCCCGCTTCTACGAACCGCAGGAGGGGAACGTCCTGGTCGACGGGGTGGATGTCCGCGACTACGACCTGGCGGGGTTCCGCGCCCGGCTCGGTGTGGTGCCCCAGGAAGCCCACCTGTTCTCCGGCGACGTGGCCGACAACATCCGCTACGGACGCCCGGCCGCCAGCCGCGCGGAGGTGGAACGGGCGACGGCGGCGGTGGGGGCCACCGCGATGGTCGGCGGGCTGCCGTCCGGGTTCCACCAGCAGGTGGGCGAGCGGGGCAACCAGCTGTCCGCTGGTCAGCGACAACTCGTCGGACTGGCCAGGACGGAACTGGTGGATCCCGACATCCTGCTGCTCGACGAGGCGACCGCCGCGCTCGATCCGGCGACCGAGGCGGCCGTGCTGGCCGCCAGCGGCCACGTCTCCGCGGGTCGGACCACCTTCGTGGTGGCCCACCGGCTCGCCACGGCGGCGAGGGCGGACCGGATCGTCGTGCTCGACGCCGGCCGCATCGTGGAGGTCGGCCCCCACCAGGAGCTGCTGGAACGGCGCGGCTACTACTACCGGCTGTGGTCAGCCACGCGTAACCTGGGTGACAGTATCGATTCAGTGATCGATCAGGAACGTCATCTGACCGGCTGACCCCGTGGTCTCGTCACAACCATTCGCCGCGAAGGATTAGCCTAGAAATAGTGTCTGTAACCCCGAGCAGATGGATCGAGGCGAACGGGAGCCGTGTCCAGCAGCAGTCCTGCGTCACAGTTCGGCCCTAACGAGTGGTTGGTCGAGGAGATGTACGAGCAGTTCCTCGCCAACCCGTCATCAGTTGACCCCGCCTGGCACGATTTCTTCGCCGACTACAAGCCAACGCAGAACAGCGGCGCCCAGGGCGAAACGGGGGCGACCGACGGCACGTCGAGCACGCTGACCAGCAAGAACTCCAGCGCCGCCCCGGCACCCAAGGGTGGCTCCGCCACCGCCGGCGCCAGCGGCGACCACCCACGCAACGGCAAGAAGACAGTGCAGCAGACGACGAAGAGCAGCAGCGACGCGGCCGGCTCGGCCGCCCCCTCCCCCACCAGGAGCACGGCCCGCCCGGCCGCGAAGCCCTCGCCGAAGGACGCGGCGAGCGCCGCTCCCGCGAAGCCCGCGAAGAAGAAGGAGGAGGAGCGCAGGACACTGCGCGGCGCCGCCGCCGCCATCGCCAAGAACATGCAGCAGTCGCTGACGGTTCCCACCGCCACCAGCGTGCGGGCCGTACCGGCGAAGCTGCTCGCGGACAACCGCATCGTCATCAACAACCACCTCAAGCGGTCCCGCGGCGGCAAGGTCTCCTTCACCCACCTGATCGGGTACGCGATCGTTCGGGCGCTCGAGAGCTTCCCGAACATGAACCGCTACTTCGCCGAGGTCGACGGCAAGCCGCACGTGGTGACGCCGGAGCACGTGAACCTGGGCCTGGCGATCGACCTGCCCGGCAAGGACGGCTCCCGCTCCCTGGTGGTCGCCTCGATCAAGAACTGCGAGGGCACCAACTTCCTCCAGTTCTGGCAGGCCTACGAGGAGCTGATCCGCAAGGCCCGGACCGGTTCGCTGAAGGCGGACGACTTCTCCGGGACCACGATCTCGCTGACCAACCCGGGCACGATCGGCACCAACCACTCGGTGCCTCGGCTCACCGCCGGCCAGGGCGCCATCATCGGGGTGGGCGCCATGGAGTACCCGGCGGAGTTCCAGGGCAGCAGCAGCAAGGCGCTCGTCGACCTGGGCATCGGCAAGATCATCACGCTGACCTCCACCTACGACCACCGGATCATCCAGGGTGCGGAGTCCGGGGACTTCCTGCGGCGGGTGCACCAGCTCCTGCTGGGCGAGGACGGCTTCTACGACGACATCTTCACCGCGCTCCGGCTGCCCTACGAGCCGGTCCGCTGGGTCAGCGACATCCCAGAGGGCTCGGTCGACAAGACGGCCCGGGTACTGGAACTGATCCACGCCTACCGGACGCGCGGCCACCTGATGGCCAACACCGATCCGCTGAACTACCGGCAGCGCAAGCACCCCGACCTGGACATCCTGTCGCACGGGTTGACGTTGTGGGACCTGGACCGGGAGTTCGCCGTCGGTGGTTTCGCCGGCAAGGAGCGGATGAAGCTGCGGGACGTCCTCGGCGTGCTCCGCGACTCCTACTGCCGCACCGTCGGCGTGGAGTACATGCACATCCTGGAGCCCGACGAACGCGACTGGCTGGAGAAGCGCGTCGAGGTCCCCCACACCAAGCCGGACCCCGCCCAGCAGAAGTACATCCTGTCCAAGCTCAACGCCGCCGAGGCGTTCGAGACCTTCCTCCAGACCAAGTACGTCGGGCAGAAGCGGTTCTCGCTGGAGGGCAGCGAGACGACGATCCCGCTGCTCGACACGGTCCTGGACACGGCCGCCGAGTACGAGCTGGACGAGGTCGTCATCGGGATGCCGCACCGCGGCCGTCTCAACGTGCTGGCCAACGTCGTCGGCAAGCCCATCGCCCAGATCTTCCGGGAGTTCGAGGGCAACCTCGACCCGGGGCAGGCACACGGTTCCGGTGACGTGAAGTACCACCTCGGCGCCGAGGGCAAGTACTTCCGGATGTTCGGCGACGGTGAGACCACCGTGTCCCTCACCTCCAACCCCTCCCACCTGGAGGCGGTCAACCCGGTGCTCGAGGGCATCGTCCGGGCGAAGCAGGACCGCATCGACAAGGGCGAGCAGGGCTTCACCGTGCTCCCCGTGCTGCTGCACGGTGACGCGGCGTTCGCCGGGCAGGGTGTCGTCGCCGAGACGCTGAACCTGTCGCTGCTGCGCGGCTACCGCACCGGCGGCACCGTGCACCTCATCATCAACAACCAGGTGGGGTTCACCACGGCCCCGGAGCACTCGCGGTCCAGCAAGTACTCCACGGACGTCGCCAAGATGATCGGGGCACCGGTCTTCCACGTCAACGGCGACGACCCCGAGGCGTGCGTCTGGGTGGCCCGGCTGGCCGTCGAGTACCGGCAGGCCTTCGGCAAGGACGTCGTCATCGACATGCTGTGCTACCGCCGGCGCGGGCACAACGAGGGTGACGACCCGTCGATGACCCAGCCGAAGATGTACGACGTCATCGACACCATGCGCAGCGTCCGCAAGACCTACACGGAATCCCTCATCGGCCGGGGCGACATCTCCGTCGAGGACGCCGAGAAGGCCCTGCGGGACTACGCGAGCCAACTCGAGTACGTCTTCAACGAGGTGCGTGAGCTGGAGAAGCACCCACCGGCGCCCAGCCCCTCCGTGGAGTCCGAGCAGGTCGTGCCGACCAAGCTGGACACCGGGGTCCCGGAGGAGGTCGTCCGCCGCATCGCCGACGCCCACGTCAACCTGCCCGAGGGCTTCACACCGCACCCCCGCGTCAAGCCGGTGCTGGAGCGGCGGGAGAAGATGAGCCGCGAGGGCAACGTCGACTGGGCCTTCGCCGAGCTGCTCGCGTTCGGCTCGTTGACCATGGAGGGCCGCGACGTGCGGCTGGCCGGGCAGGACTCCCGGCGCGGCACCTTCGTGCAACGGCACGCCGTCGTGATCGACCGGAAGACCGGCAACGAGTACACGCCGCTCCAGAACCTCTCCGAGGACCAGGGGCGCTTCATGGTGTACGACTCGGCGCTGTCCGAGTTCGCCGCGCTCGGCTTCGAGTACGGCTACTCGGTGGCCAACCCGGACGCCCTCGTGCTCTGGGAGGCCCAGTTCGGTGACTTCGTCAACGGCGCGCAGTCCATCATCGACGAGTTCATCTCCTCCGGTGAGGCCAAGTGGGGTCAGCGGGCCGACGTGGTGCTGCTGCTCCCGCACGGCCACGAGGGCCAGGGACCGGACCACACCTCGGGCCGCATCGAGCGGTTCCTGCAGCTGTGCGCTGAGGGGTCGATGACGGTGTCGATGCCCTCGACACCCGCGAACTACTTCCACCTGCTGCGGCGGCACGCCCTCGACGGCGTGAACCGCCCCCTGGTGGTGTTCACCCCCAAGCAGCTGCTGCGGCTCAAGGCCGCGGTCAGCCCCGTGTCGGACTTCACCGGCGGGAAGTTCCAGTCCGTGCTGGACGACCCGACGGTGAGCGACCCGAACTCGGTGCGCCGGCTGCTGCTGTGCAGCGGGAAGATCTCCTACGAGCTGCACAACGAGCGGGTCAAGCGCGGGGTGGACGACACGGCGATCGTGCGGTTGGAGCAGTTCTACCCGGTGCCCAAGCGGAAGCTGGCGGCGATGCTGGAGCGCTACCCGAACGCCACCGACATCCGCTGGGTGCAGGAGGAACCAGCCAACCAGGGGGCCTGGCCGTTCCTGGGTCTGCACCTCCCGGACCTGCTGCCCGAACGCCTCCGGGGCCTGCGCCGCGTGTCGCGGCGCGCCATGGCCGCCCCGTCCTCCGGATCGCCCAAGGTCCACGAGGTCGAGCAAGCCGAGATTATGGCCGCGGCCTTCGCCGACTGACGCCCTGACCAGCGCGACCACCTGACCGGGCACGGGCGGTCGGATCACACGATCCGACCGCCCGTTCCCCGTCGGTACGTACCCCCGGGGACGTGGCTCACCGCCTCGCCACCCGCGGCCATCTCGATAACCGGGTGACGTGCATCGAATACCACTGCCCGCCTCATCACCACCTCACGCGAGGACAGGGACGCCGCCAGGGGCAGGTGACCGGTGCCCTACGGTGTGGATCCACTCCCGGCCCAACAGATACCTCTCTTCCGAAGGCCCGTTACCTGATCGTGTCCTTCGCACACGGGAACCCTGGCAGACCCGCAGGCGTCATACATCGTGCGGAGGCTCCGCCCGGGCTCTCCCGCAGGACGCGGCAGCTTGGCCCGTTTCACGCCGTGACGACCGGTGACGCTGCTACCGTGCTGTTGGCCCGGCGGTGCCGCCAAGTGCCTGACGCGAGGGGGCGTACGGGCCAGCGAGAGGTCCGAGCAGCCTCGGGCGCCCGCACGATGTGCTGTTGGTTGACGATCTCCTGGGGGAGGAACCGCCGTGAGCGGCAGCTACGAAGTGGACCCGGAGGCCCTGCCTCGGGCCATCGCGGAACTGAAGGAAGCGCTGGACTGCGTGCTCGACCTGCAGGTGGTCGCTACTCGAATGGGCCTGGACAGGCCCTCCCGGGGGGCTGATGCGATCAGCTTGAACGCGGGTGACCAGTTCTGGAAGCTCGCAGCCTCACCTGAAGCCGGCTCCCTCGGCCGCACCGCGATGCAGCTGCGCGACGAGCTCATGCAGACGATCCATCACTTCGAAGGCATGTTGGCCGAGTACCTCAATCTCGAGGACACCGCCACGCTGCCCGAGTACGACGGTGAAATCACGTCCTTCAAGAACTCTCCCACTTATCAGGAGATCGCTGCTGCGGCCGCTCAGGCCCGAGGAGCAGCCGGCGGCTATATCCCGGTCTAAACCAAGGAGTCACGACCACTATGACGTCCCGCCATCTTAAGATCGGCTTCGGACTTCTGACGCCTCTCGCACTGCTCCTCACGGCATGCGCCGCCAACAACACCGACGACAGTACGGACAGTGCTAACGAGACGCCCGTAGCAACTAGCTCGGCGCCGACAGAAACATCGGAGGCGGAGGAACAGCGGGACCAGCTCGCACCGCCGGTCCCGGCACCCGTTGACGCGTCCGGCCTCGAACCGTGTGATCTGATGTCTGACGCCGCCGCGTCCAGCGTTGGGTACGACCCCGGCTCCAAAGAGCTTCGCCCGAACCACTCACTTGACGAGGCACCTCTTGACATGTGCCGTTGGGCCAGTAACGACATCGGCTCCGTCACCCTGTACACGTCCTCGGTGCCAGACGGCCTGTCGACCATATACGCGAATTACTCGCACTATCCCGTGTTCGAGCCTCGGACGGTCGGCGAGTACCCGGCAGTACACACCAACGACACCGACGATCCAGCACGCTGTCCGCTCTTCGTGGGTGTTGCCGATGACCAGGTGCTTCTAGTCGACACCGTGACAGGTCCGGCTGACGACGCTTGCCAAAACGCAACCGAGGTCGCCCTGGCAATTATCAACGAGCTTCCTCCCGCAGCACAGGAGCAGTAGGCATGCACCTCGAAACCACGTGTGAGCACTTTGGCGGGAAGACCGCAAAGCAGCTGCACACTGAAATCAATGGTGAAGGCTACGGCGGCGACCAGTCTCAAGCCTCCATGTCCTGGCAGAACATCGGCACGACCTTCGGCGACCTGGCGAACTTCATCAAGGGTGCCATGGCCCGTGCAGCCGACGCTCACCAAGGGGAGGCAGCAGAAACATCGCGAGCCGCCACCCTACCGCTGGTCACCTACACCGAGCAGGCAAAGGACCAGGCGCAGTCCATCGGCCAGAGCATTTCCACCCAGGGCATGCACCGGAATTCAGCGGTCCACAGCATCCCTGAGGGGCGGGACGAGCCGAAGAAGGAGGGCTTCGAGGTCATCCTCCCCTCCAACTGGACCGGACACGGCGACCGCATGGAAGCCTACGAAGCGGAGAACGAGGCTGCCCGCGAGGTCATGCAGACCTACCAGAACGAAACCAACAACGTTCTGATGTCCGTGCCCTCCTTCGAGGAAGTCCCCAGCACCACCTACTCCGCCAAGGGAACCACCAACCCCGACTCCATCGGGAACGGAATCCCCAGCGGCGCCCCCTCCGTACCCAGCGTCGGCGGCAGCGGCACCGGAGGCGGCACCGGCTACAGCGGCGGCACCCCCGGCGGCGGACTCAACTGGAACGGCACCGGCGGCGGAGGAACCGGTGG
>NZ_AGVX02000839.1 GCF_000239155.1 Actinoalloteichus spitiensis RMV-1378 | reverse complement strand
CTCCCGGCCGCCGGTTCCGGTGTCCCGCCGGAGGGGCTCGGTGCCGAGGCGACCCCGTCACACCGTCGCTGGATGTCGGCGGTCGTCGGGGTGCGTGAGGGTGTGGCGTCGTCGGAGGCGGCCACGGGATGTCCGGCTGCCGCTGGTCGGCGGGCGCGCGCCCGTCCTGGGAGTCGCGGTCCCCGGGTGGGGTGTCCGGCGGTCGTCCTCGCCGACGACGTGGTGACCTCTCCGCCGCTGTGCCGAACGAGCGGAGCGTGTCGGCGAGGAGCATCGCGGGCGGCGGAGGATCAGGCAAGACCGGGGCACCGCCAGCGCCGGTCGTCCGACCAGGGCATACCGCGTGTTCTCGCTGGTAGATCGCCCGTCAGCTTTTCACTCTTTGGAGTGAGGTTCTGGGGTGGTTCCTCGCCCCAGGTCGGGGGCGGAACCCCCGCGATACCCGACCCACCGTGTTCTGGTGACGAACCAATGCACGAAAGCGTGGATCATTGACCTGCCTGATCGAGTGGCATCGGTCACCGTTCGCTCCGGCTCCCCGCCAGCAGGCGGCCACCCGTCCGCCAGATCGCCCCGCGCGGCAAGGTGGGGTGCCCAGCGGGGGACACCCGAGGGCGGGCCCGGGCCTGCCCGTGCGACGCGATCGTCGAACGCGAGCCCCGCCGTCACGGCCCGGGACGAGCTCGACGACGCCCACCACCGCCGATCCGCGCGGTCAGCTCCTCGGCGGTGCGGGTGACCGGGACGGCGAGGTCCGGCCACTCCCGCCCGCACTCGTCGGCCCCCTCGCAGACGTGCCGGAACGTGAGGCTCACCGCGGCCACCGCCCGGCCACCGTGGTCGAACACCGGCGCCGCCACCGACGCCCAGGACTCCGTGACACAGCCGTCCTCCACCGCCCACCCCCGCCGGAGCTGCCTGGCCAGCAACGCGCGGAGCTCGGGCAGGGACCGCGGCCCCCTCCCGGTGCGGCGCACGAAACTGGCGGTCCGGGGGAACAGCGCGCGAACCTGCGCAGGCGGCAGTCCACCCAGGATCGCCCGGCCGGACGCCGGCAACGTGGCGGGCAACCGCACCTCCGCCCTGGTCACCAGGGTCTGTGGTGTCGGCGGCTGGGCCTTGACCAGGTAGACGACTTCCGCGCCGTGCGGGACGACGAGCTGCGCCGGGTGCCCCGTGGTCGCCGCCAACCTGGTCAACAACGGACGGCCGAGCCGTTCCAGACTGCGCGACGCCGAGTGGGCGGACCCGAGGTCCGCCGCCGCCCACCCCAGCCCGTACCGGTGCTCCTCCGGGTAGTGCACCACGAAACCCGCGGCCACGAGCTCGCCCAACAGGTGGTAGGTCGAGGAGCGGGGCAGGCCGACCTCCCTGGCGAGGTGAGCGGCCGACACCGGCGACGGCCTGCTCCCCAGGGCCCGCAGCAGGGCGAGTCCCCGTCGCAACGCCGGAACGTCGCTGCTGTCTCCCATCCGCCCCTCCCGTCCTGGTCGCAGCGGGGCGGGCACCCCGCCACCCCCCGTCAGCCAGCCGCCCCCGGACCGAGGTGAAACCGGACCACCCACCACCCCAGCCCGAGTCTGGGATACCAGACACCTCCCGGCTGGTGTCCGCTTGGCGACCCGCCCGCCCCGCGTTGTGATGGACACATGCCAGTCCACGCGATCGCGGTCGGCCCCGGCCCCCTGACCGCCGCCGAGGTCCTCGCCGTGGCCCGCGCCAACGCGCCGGTGCGCCTCACCCCCGAAGCGAGAGACCTCGTCGTCGAGTCCAGGGAACGCGTCCGGGGCCTCGCCGCCGAACCCCGCGCCGTCTACGGCGTCTCCACCGGCTTCGGGGCTCTCGCGACCCGCCACATCCCGGCCGAACGACGCGCCGACCTGCAACGGTCGCTCGTCCGCTCCCACGCCGCCGGCACGGGGCCGGCCGTGGAGAGCGAGGTGGTCCGCGCCATGATGGCGCTGCGCCTGCGGACCCTGGCGGCCGGGAGGAGCGGGGTCCGGCCCGAGACCGTCGACGCGTTGGTCGGGATGCTCAACGCCGGCCTCACCCCCGTCGTGCACGAGTACGGGTCACTGGGATGTTCCGGGGACCTCGCCCCGCTCGCCGCCGTCGCGTTGGCGCTGATGGGAGAAGGGGAGGTCATCGACGGGGAAGGGCGGCGCCGCCCCGCGGCCGAAGCCCTCCCCGCCGCCGGGCTCCGCCCCGTCGAACTGGCGGAGAAGGAAGGGCTCGCCCTGACCAACGGCACCGACGGCATGCTGGGCATGCTGCTGCTCGCCCTCGCCGACCTGCGCCGCCTGCTCGACGTCGCGGACGTCACCGCCGCGATGACCGTCGAAGCCCTCCTGGGCACCGACCGCGTGTTCGCCGACGACCTCCAGCGGCTGCGACCCCACCCCGGGCAGGCGGTGTCGGCGGCCAGGATGACCGCGCTGCTCGCCGGGTCCGAGATCATGGCCAGCCACCGGGGACCGGATTGCCCCCTGGTGCAGGACGCCTACTCGCTCCGGTGCGCACCACAGGTCCACGGCGCCGCGCGGGACACGCTCGACCACGCCTCCTCCGTCGCCGAACGGGAACTCGCCGCCGTCATCGACAACCCCGTCGTCCTGCCCGACGGACGGGTCGAGTCCAACGGGAACTTCCACGGCGCGCCCCTGGCCTACGTCCTGGACTTCCTGGCCATCCCCCTCGCCGACGTCGCCAGCATGGCCGAACGGCGCACCGACCGGATGCTCGACGTGCACCGCTCCCACGGCCTACCACCGTTCCTCGCCGTCGACGCCGGCGTGGACTCCGGCCACATGATCGCCCAGTACACCCAGGCCGCCATCGTCTCCGAGCTCAAACGGCTCGCCACTCCCGCGTCGGTCGACTCCATCCCCAGCTCGGCCATGCAGGAGGACCACGTCTCCCTCGGCTGGTCCGCGGCGCGCAAGCTCCGACGAGCCGTCGACGGACTGACCTCGGTGCTCGCCGTGGAGCTGGTCACCTCAGCGCGCGCCCTGGATCTCCGGGCTCCGCTCCGGCCGGCAGCGGCCACCGGCGCGGTCCGCGACCTGCTCCGCGGGACCGTACCCCCGCCCGGACCCGACCGGCACCTCGCGCCGGAGATCCACGCCGCCGAGGAACTGGTGCGGAGCGGGGCGGTGCTCACCGTGGTCGCCGGACACCTGCCGAGCGGACCGGCCACCGACCACGACCACCCCCCGGCGGCGGACCCCCGCCCCCGCTGACCGGAGACCGCCCAGGGCGGGGACCCACCCCCGCCACCACCACGCCGAGCCCGACGGGGCACGACCGTGTCGAGCCCCGGCACCAGCGAACCGCACAGCGCACGGCGGCGCACTCCCGCCGCCCCGACATCGCGGAGGTCACCGTGAACCCAGGACCACGCGCGGTACGCGCCGCCCGAGGCACCAGCCTGACCGCCAGGAGCTGGAGCACCGAGGCCCCGCTGCGCATGCTGCACAACAACCTCGACCCCGAGGTCGCCGAACGCCCTGAGGACCTCGTCGTCTACGGCGGTACCGGGCGGGCCGCCCGCGACTGGGCCAGCTTCGACGCGATCACCCGGGAGCTGACGCACCTCGACCTGGACGAGACGCTGCTCGTCCAGTCCGGCAAACCCGTCGGCGTCCTCCGCACCCACGAATGGGCGCCCCGGGTGTTGATCGCCAACTCCAACCTCGTCGGGGACTGGGCGACCTGGCCCGAGTTCCGCCGACTGGAACACCTCGGCCTGACGATGTACGGGCAGATGACCGCCGGGTCCTGGATCTACATCGGCACCCAGGGCATCCTCCAGGGCACCTACGAGACCTTCGCCGCCGTCGCCGCCAAACGCTTCGGCGGCAGCCTCGCGGGAACCCTGACCCTCACGGCCGGGCTGGGCGGCATGGGCGGCGCGCAACCGTTGGCCGTCACGATGAACGGCGGCGTCGCCCTCGTCGTGGAAGTCGACCCGGCCCGGGCCCGCCGCCGCGTCGGCACCCGCTACCTCGACGAGGTGGCCGACGACCTCGACGACGCCGTCGACCGGGTGACCGCCGCCCGCCGCGAACGCCGCCCCCTCTCGGTCGGCCTGGTGGGCAACGCCGCCGAGGTGCTGCCCGAACTGCTGCGCCGCGGCGTGGAGGTCGACATCGTCACCGACCAGACCTCCGCCCACGACCCGCTCGCCTACCTGCCCGCCGGAGTGGCCCTGGAGGAGTGGACCGACTACGCCAGGACGAAACCCGACGAGTTCACCGACCGGGCCAGGGAGTCGATGGCCGAGCACGTCGCGGCCATGGTCGGCTTCCTCGACGCCGGAGCGGAGGTCTTCGACTACGGCAACTCCCTCCGGGGGGAGGCGCGGCTCGGCGGGTACGAACGAGCCTTCGACTTCCCGGGATTCGTCCCCGCCTACATCCGCCCCCTCTTCTGCGAGGGCCGTGGTCCGTTCCGCTGGGCCGCGCTCTCCGGAGACCCCGCCGACATCGTCCGCACCGACCGGGCCGTCCTGGACCTTTTCCCCGACAACGAACCCCTGGCCCGCTGGATCCGGCTCGCGGGCGAACGCGTCGCCTTCCAGGGCCTGCCGGCCAGGATCTGCTGGCTGGGCCAGGGGGAACGAGCCGAGGCCGGCGCCCTGTTCAACGAGCTCGTCGCCACCGGCGAGGTCAGCGCCCCCCTCGTCCTCGGCCGCGACCACCTCGACACCGGCTCGGTGGCTTCCCCCTACCGGGAGACCGAGGGAATGGCGGACGGCTCCGACGCCATCGCCGACTGGCCGCTGCTCAACGCCCTGGTCAACACCGCCTCGGGCGCGACCTGGGTCTCCCTCCACCACGGAGGCGGCGTGGGCATGGGACGGTCCCTGCACGCGGGCCAGGTCACCGTCGCCGACGGCACGGAGCTCGCCGGTCGCAAGCTGGAACGGGTGCTGACCAACGATCCGGCCACCGGCGTGCTCCGGCACGCCGACGCCGGCTACGCGCGGGCCGTCGAGGTCGCCGACCAGGCGTCGCTGCGCGTGCCCGTCCCGCGCGCCTGACAGCCCGGTCGACCGCCGGACGCACCAACCGGTGGACACGGCGCAGGGACGGAAAACGACGGCTGGATCTTGCCCGTCGTCGACCGTACCGTTCGAGAGGACGGCATGGGAGGGAGCGAGCCATGGCGGAAGGTGCTACCGGCCTGCTGGCCGGGATCGAACGAGTGGGAATGGACCGCAGGCGGGGCGGCTTCTCCCGCCACGGCTTCGACTACGCGGAGATGGAACTGCGCGAGTGGTTCAGCGAACAGGCCGACCGCCGTGGCCTGGACGTGCGGGCCGACCGCAACGGCAACCTCTGGGCGTGGTGGGGACCACCCGGACCGAACGCCGTCGTCACGGGGAGCCACCTCGACTCGGTCCCCGGCGGCGGCGCGTTCGACGGCCCGCTCGGCGTGGCCTCGGCGCTGGCGGCGGTCGACCTGCTGCGCGCCCGCGACCACGTCCCCCGCCGCCCGCTGGCGGTCGTCGTGTTCGCCGAGGAGGAGGGCGGGCGGTTCGGGGTGCCCTGCCTCGGGTCCCGGCTGCTCACCGGCGGCATCGTCCCCAAGGACGCCGCCAGGCTCATGGACGGCAACGGCATGACCCTCGCCGAGGCGATGAGCGGCGCGGGCCTCGACCCGCAACGCATCGGTCGTGACGGCGAGGCACTGCGCCACATCGGATGCTTCGTCGAACTCCACGTCGAACAGGGACGGGGCCTGGTCGAACTCGACGCCCCGGTCGGACTCGCGACCTCGATCCTGGCCCACGGCCGGTGGCGGCTCACGTTCTTCGGCGAGGGCAACCACGCGGGAGCGACGCCGATGTCCGACCGGCGCGACCCCGTGGTCCCCGCCGCGCGGACAGTGCTGGCCGCCCGCCGCATCGGCGAGTCCGTCCCCGGCGCCCGCGCCACCGTCGGAAGGCTCAGCCCGAACCCCGGCGGAACCAACGTCATCTCCTCCAGCGCCGACCTCTGGCTGGACGCCAGGGCGGCCGACGACGCGGCCACCAGGGCCGTCGTCGAGCAGGTCACCGCCGCGGCCAAGGACGCGGCCGCCGACGAGGGCTGCGAGCTGCTGGTCGTCGAGGAGTCCTACGGCGGGCCCGTCACCTTCGACGAGGGACTCCGCGGCACGCTGTCCGCCGTCCTCGGTGACGTTCCCGCGCTGCCGACCGGAGCCGGGCACGACGCCGGGATCCTCGCCGCCGAGGTGCCCACCGCGATGCTGTTCGTCCGCAACCCCACCGGAATCAGCCACGCACCGGCGGAACACGCCGAACCCGCTGACTGCGAGGCGGGCGTCCGGGCGCTGGCCACCGTCCTCGGCCACCTGACGAGCACCACGGGAAGGACCCCGTGGTGAGGCGCTGGTGGGCCCCCTACGCCCTGGTCGGCAGCGAACTGCCCAGAGTGGAGTGGGGGGTCGTGTTCGAGGAGGACGGCGGCCGCCTCACCAGGGTCGTCCCCGGCGTCGCCGCACCCCCCGACGCCAACCGGCTCACCGGACTCGCCGTGCCGGGCCTGGCCAACACGCACTCGCACGCCTTCCACCGCGCCCTCCGAGGACGCACCCACTTCCAGGGCGGAACGTTCTGGACCTGGCGCCGCCAGATGTACTCGCTGGCGGAACGGTTGGACCCCGACAGCTACCGCCGCCTCGCCCGCCTCGTCTACGCCGAGATGGCGCTGGCGGGGATCACCTCGGTCGGCGAGTTCCACTACCTGCACCACGACATCGGCGGCATCCGGTACGACGACCAGAACGCCATGGGGCTCGCCGTGGTCGACGCCGCCCGGGAGGCGGGACCGCGCATCACCCTCCTCGACACCTGCTACCTCACCGGCGGGATCGACACACCGTTGGACGGCGTCCAGCTGCGGTTCGGTGACAACGACGCCCACGGGTGGGCGGTGCGCGCCGCCGACCTCGCCGGACGTCCCGAAGCCACCGCCCCCGGCGTCCGGATCGGCGCCGCCATCCACTCGGTCCGCGCGGTCCCGGCCTCCGGCATCGGCGTCGTCGCCGACTGGGCCACCAGCCACCGGGCCCCGCTGCACGTTCACCTGTCCGAGCAACGCGCCGAGAACGACATGTGCCAGGCAGCCCACGGCTGCACCCCGACGGAGCTCCTGCACCGCCACGGCGCCCTCGGCCCCGGCACCACACTGGTGCACGCCACCCACCTCAGCGTGCCCGACATCACCGAACTGGGCGCCTCCGGCGCGTCGGTCTGCCTGTGCCCCACCACCGAACAGGACCTGGCGGACGGTATCGGCCTGGGCAGGGCCCTCGCCGACGCCTGCGGAACCCCCGCCCTCGGCAGCGACGGGCACTCCGCGATCGACCTGTTCGCCGAAGCCAGGGCCATGGAACTCCACGAACGACTGAGAACGGAGACGCGCGGCCACTTCACACCCCAGGAACTGTGGAGTGCCGCGACGTCCGCCGGGCACGCCGCCCTGGGTTGGCCCGACGCGGGATGGCTCGACACCGGAGCCCGTGCCGACATCGTCACCCTGGACCTCGACAGCGTGCGACTGGCAGGAGTCGACCCCTCGGCGGCCATCCACGCCGCCACCGCGTCCGACGTCGTCGACGTCGTCATCGACGGCGAACAGGTGGTCTCCTCCGGCATCCACCTGCGCGTACCCGAGGTCAGCGCCGAAATGAGGGAGGTCGTCCGCCAGCTGTGGGGGTGAGCCGGTCGGTACGCGGCCCCCACCCCGTGCGGGGCCGGCCAGGACGGAACGGGCCACCGTTCGGAAGGGACGAGACGCCGTGAGCGCGACGCTGATCACCGGAATCGGCGAACTGACCACCAACGACCCGGAACTGGGCCGCCCCTCGTCGTCGGCGGTGGTCCTCGACTCGGACCGCGTCGCCTGGGTCGGGCCAGCGGCCGCCGCACCCGCCGCCGACCTCCGCGTGGACGTGGACGGACGCGCCGTCCTGCCCGGCTGGGTGGACAGCCACACCCACCTCGTCTTCGCCGGAGACCGGACCGACGAGTTCGAGGCGCGAATGGCCGGGGCGCCCTACCGCGCGGGGGGAATCGCGACCACCGTCGCCGCCACCCGCTCGGCCAGTGACGACAGCCTGCGGGACACGCTCCGCCGCCACCTCGCCGAGGCCGCCAGCCAGGGCACCACCTGCGTGGAGACCAAGACCGGCTACGGGCTCACCACCGCCGACGAGGAACGGGCCGCCAGGATCGCCGCCGAACAGGCCGACGACGTCACCTTCCTCGGTGCGCACCTCGTCCCACCCGGCACCGAAGCCGAAACCTACCTCGACCTCGTCACCGGCCCGATGCTCGAAGCCGTCGCACCGCACGTCCGCTGGGCCGACGTCTTCTGCGAGACCGGCGCGTTCGATGTCGACCAGTCCCGGCGGGTGCTCGCCGCCGCCGCCGCGCGCGGCCTCGGCCTGCGGGTCCACGGCAACCAACTGGGCCCCGGGCCAGGAGTGGCGCTCGCCGTGGAGGTGGGAGCCGCCAGTGTCGACCACTGCACCCACCTCACCGCCGCCGACGTGGACGCCCTCGCCAGCTCCGACACGGTGGCCACCCTGTTGCCGGCGTGCGACCTGTCCACCCGCCAACCACCCGCTCCCGCTCGGCGCCTCCTGGACGCCGGGGCGACCGTCGCCCTGGCCTCCAACTGCAACCCGGGGTCGTCCTACACGTCCTCCATGGCGTTCTGCGTGGCCACCGCCGTGCTGCAACTCGGCATGTCGGTGGCGGAGGCCGTGCGCGCGGCCACCTGGGGCGGCGCCAGGGCACTGCGCAGGGAGGCAGGGCCGGGGGCCGTGGGCGTCCTGCGGCCAGGGGCGAGGGCGGACCTGCACGTCCTGGACGCGCCGTCGGTCACGCACCTCGCCTACCGGCCCGGTGTTCCCCTGACCTGGGCCGTGTGGCGGAAGGGACGCCGCGTTTCGTCGAAGGGAGCATGAGGCCGCCCGCGCCCGCGCGGGCGAACGGGACGGCGTCCGTGCCTCCCGCGCCCCGGGCGGCTCAGTCCGCGTCCGCGTCGCCGTCGTCGCGCGCCAGGTAGGTCGCCAGCCGCTCCACGGCATCCTCGAACTGCGGGTTCTCGTCGACGAAAGCACGCAACCGGTCGGCGAGGTAGCCGAAGGAGATCTCCTCGTCGCCCCTGCGGTCCTCGAGTTCCTCGATACCACGGTCGGTGAAGTACATCGCTGCCTCCTGGACAGCCCACGCGGTGCATCTTTCCGGTACGGGTGGCAACGCACCGGCCGCCGTCAGGGTCGTCCCGCCGACCACCACCGCGGCCCGCGACACGCGAGGTGCGGGTGCGCCCTCGCAAGATACAGCCCCGGGCCCGGCGAACTCCGCGAAGCCCGCCTCACCGTGCGGGGCGGTGCTGCCCGGCCACGGGGGTGGAGCGGACGCGGCCTGCCCGTGGGCGGGAGGCCATCGGCGCTCGGGATTCCGGCCGGGAACCAGACGAGGGGCGGGTGTCCGTACTGGACACCCGGCCCCCTCGTCCGGTCCGCCGGTTCCCTCAGGTGGTCACCGAGGTGATCAGTTCCTGGATCCGGCCCGCCATCCGGGTCCGGTCGGTGGGAGCCATGGCGAACCAGGGCCGTCCCTGACCGTCGGGCTTGTGCTGCAACAGGTACCGACCGATGGCGGTGTCCAACACGTCGACCCGGTAGGCCGATCGAGTGGTCTTACCGGCCAGCCGGTTGAAGGAACGCGCGCTGAACTCCCCGTACCGCAGGCGTTCGCTGGTCAGCACCTCGGCGATGAACTCCGCCTCCCCGGGACGTATCCCGTGGGAGGTCAGGGAGGCGCGCAGCCCCCCAGGGCCCGGAGCCGCGTTCGCCGTCGCCTTCTCGATCAGGTCCGAAGGGCAGCTGACCGACTGGCCCTTGCCCGGGCGGTGCTCGGGGAGGAGGCTCGCGGCCACGTGCGCCAGGCCGGTGGGTCGCACCGCTTCCAGCACCAGTTCCTTCTCCTCGCGTGGCGCGTCCTCGGGGCCGGACTGCATGGCTAGTACCGCGAAGTCACCACTGGCCGCGATCACCGCGTCGATGCCGTTCTCCCGGTCGGTCTGGAGCAGTGCCCAGACCGCGACGGCGGGCCGGGCGAGGATCTGGAAGGCGTCCTCCAGGAACGGGTCGAGGTCACCGTGCTGGACCAGGCCCCGGGCCTCCAACTCCTGCCATGCGCGGTGGTGCAGCATTCGGCGTTCGTCCTCGGTGGAGCCGAAGCCGATGGTTTTGATGGCGGCGGGGAGGGTGACCCGGAGCTTGGTCTGGATCACGTCGACGGCGATCGCCGGCAGCGTGATGCGTCCGCGTGGTGCCACGGTCACCGTCCGGTGGGTGGTTGGTCGCCGAGCACGGGGGGTGCGACCAGGCGGCCGTCGCCGAAGACGTCGTCGGTTTCGAGGAGGTAGTCGGCGCGCTTGTGCTCGCCGTCGTCCTCGCCCTGTCCGCCGCGTCCTCGGGCTCCGCCGCCGGCCATACCGCCGCCGGCCGCGCCGCCACCCATACCGCCAGCACCCATG
>NZ_AGVX02000840.1 GCF_000239155.1 Actinoalloteichus spitiensis RMV-1378 | reverse complement strand
GGGCCCGAGCCGGTCGGAGGCGGACTGGCCCTGGTGCCAGTGCGGGTAGATCAGCCAGGGAGCGCTGACCTGGTCCAACGCCGCCCGTTCCTCGGCGGTGATGGTGAGCTCCGCGGCCGCGAGGTTGTCGACCAGCTGCTCGTCGCGGCGGGCACCGATGACCACCGAGGTGACCCCGGGCCGGCCCAGCAGCCAGGCCAGTGCGACCTGGGCGGCGGACACGCCGTGCCCGTCGGCGATCCCCACCAGGGTCTCGACCGTGTCGTAGAGCTTGTCGACGTCCCGTACCGGCGGTTCGCTCCACTCGGTGAGGTGGCGGGAGCCCTCGGGGGCCGACTGGTTCCGCCGGTACTTGCCGGAGAGCAGGCCCCCGGCGAGGGGGCTCCACACCAGGATGCCCAGGCCCTGGTCCAAGGACAGCGGCACCAGCTCGTACTCGGCGTCGCGGGACTCCAGCGAGTAGTAGATCTGCTGCGCCACGAACCGCTGGTAGCCGTGCTGGTCGGCGGTGGCCAACGCCTTCATCAACTGCCAGCCCGAGTAGTTGGAGGCCGCCAGGTAGCGGACCTTCCCGGACCGGACGAGGGTGTCGAGGGCCTCCAGCGTCTCCTCCAGCGGGGTCTCCCCGTCCCACTCGTGCACGTGGTAGATGTCGATGTGGTCGGTGCGCAGCCGCCGCAGGCTGGCCTCGACCTGCCGCAGGATGTGGTAGCGGGACAGGCCACCGTCGTTGGGTCCGTCGCCGGTGACCAGGCGGACCTTGGTGGACAGCAGCAGCCGGTCCCGGCGGCCCTCCACCACCTCGCCGACGATTTCCTCGGACAACCCGTCGGAGTAGATGTCGGCGGTGTCGAAGAGGTTGACGCCGGCGTCGAGGCAGAGGTCGACCTGCCGGCGGGCCCCCGCCACGTCGGTGTCGCCGAGCGCGCTGAACCCGCCGCGTCCGCCGAAGGTCATGGTGCCCATCGTCAGCGTCGACACCCGAAGGCCGGACCGCCCAAGTTGCCGGTACTCCATGCCGCAGCCCCTCTCACTGCTCACGTCCGTCGTCTGGGGGTGGTCGCCCGGACCCGGTGGGCACACGCCCCCGGGGATCCGAGTTGATCTCCACCCTGGGGGAGGCGGTCGTGGAGGGCAACAGGAAAAACGGAGGGGGTCGGCTCCGGGCGGCGACCCCGCCGGGACGCGGCGACCGGCCCTGCCGACGAGCGGGGCCCGGCCGGGGCG
>NZ_AGVX02000841.1 GCF_000239155.1 Actinoalloteichus spitiensis RMV-1378 | reverse complement strand
GGCACTCGACCACCCGCGCGGCGAACACCCCGGTGACCGTCTCCACCGGCAGCACCCGGTCGGTGGCGATCACGTGCTCTTCGGTGTGGCGCCGTTCCGACGCGCGCAGGAGATCCCGCACCGGCTGCTCAGGGTGGTCGGCGATGGACCGAAGCAGGAGCACGAGCTGCCGTCCCAGGCCAGTCGCGTGTTGCCCGTCCAGCACCTCGGTGCCGCCGATCACCCCGAACACCCCGTCGGCGGCCGTCCACAGATCGAGCGCGAGGGCACCGGTGGACTGGTCGGAGCGCGAATCTCGGGCGACCGGGGCGCCGTGAATGCGGATCACGATGCGTGGAGAAGAGGCGGGGCGCGTCCCCGCTGCGGTCGAGGAGTGGCGTACAGGAGCAGGCTGGGTGAGGTCAGCGGCCGTGGTACCGAGGGCCTTGCCTTGGACGAGGTGACTGCGCAGGGCCCCGAGCAGCTCGGCTGCCTCCTGTTTCGGGCTGATCTCGCTCGCGGGGATGACGGTCGAGGCGGAGAACTGCCCCGCCGTGGCGTCGCTCGACGAATGCGCCGGGTCCCCTGGTTCGGACTGGCGCATGACGTGGACCGAAGGACTCGGACCGTCGTGCTGACTGGCGTACAGCGCCCGTGCGGACGTGATCAGAGCGGGAAGGACCGCATCCCACGGGTGAGCGGGTTCTTCCCGCCTGGTGGGAGCGTCGCCGTGCTCCGCTGTCGTCGTCGCCGCCCCCGGGTGGTGGTCGTGTTGGAGTGCGTCCAGCCGGCGCACGAGGTCGGCCGGCACCACGAGCGGGGCGAAGCGGCGGGGGCCGGGGGCGGAGACCTGGACAGCATGCGGTTCGGTGGTCATCTCTGGTACTTCGCTCCTGTCGGTTGGCCGCCGCCTGGTGTTCGTCGTGCCGTGCCAGGCGTTCCACTCCGGCCAACCAGCGAAGCCTGGCGGTGTTCGCTCGACGTGGTCAGGACCGCCGGTACGAGCGTCCGCCGTACTGCAGCAGGGTGACGGCGCCGGTCGCGGCGTCACGGACGAACCGACCACCGATGTCGGCGGCGTCGAAGTCCTCCTCGCGTGCGAGGAAGACGTCGTCCTGGTGCATCGCCAGCCGAACGTGGAAACCGTCGGTCCTGGTCAGCGCGAGTCCGCCTTCGGGGTCCGACTCCACCCGGAAGGGGATGTTGCCGTTGACGTAGTCGCCGGTGTAGTCAGCGGGGTCGGCCACCTCGACGGGGTTGGTGGCGGGCACGGTGTAGTGCCCGACCGCGATCCCGGCGTCGCGGAGGCTCTCGACGAGGTCGGCCCAGAGCAGGAGTCCGGTGGTTCCGTTGGCGGTCATCGCGAGTGCCGTGTTCTGCTCGGCGTTGGCCCGGAGGTGGCAGCTGGTGCCGTCGACGGTTCCGTCGTGGCCGAACCAGGTCGTCCCGTCGGCGCCCTGGTACTTCATCAGACCGAGACCCCAGGCGTCAGCGAGGCCGAAGGGTTCGGCGCCGTGGGCGGTAGCGCGCATGTTCCGGGCGGCGTCATCGGGAAGCAGGTCGGCGTGGTCGAAGCCGTCGCGGTCCTCGAGTTGCAGCCGGGCGAGGGTGACCAGGTCGGACGCGCTGCCGGCGAGGCCTCCTGCGGCGCTGGCGGAGAGGGGGAGGAACAGGTCGACGGCCGCGACGTCACCGGTTTCCACACGTACCGTGTGGCCGCCCACGACGGAGGAGCGTTCGCTGAGCGGCCGGGGGTCGAAGAGGAACGCCGGGGTGATGCCGAGGGGCCGGAGGAGGCAGGTTTCGACGGCGGTCCACCAGTCCATGCCGGAGACCCTCTCGACCAGGTGGCCGACCAGGCAGTAGCCCACGTTGGAGTAGGAGAAGGCCTCGCCGGGCGGGAAGATGTTGTCCACGCCGGCGGCGGCCTGGGCGTACCGCTGGTAGGAGGCGGTCCGCATGTCGGGGAAGTCGATCTCTGTCACCAGGCCACCGGTGTGGCTGAGGAGCTGCCGGGGGGTGATCCGCCCGATCTGGGGGTTGGCCGCACCGCGGAGAGCGGGGACGTACTCGGAGATCGGGGTGTCGAGGTCGATGTCCCCGTCGGAGACGAACTGCATGGCGAGGGTCGCGGTCACGAACTTGGTGACGGAACCGAACGGAAAGGCGGAGTTCCTGGTGACGGGGCTGGGACGGTCGTGGTGCTGGTGGCCGACTTCGACGGTGCGCAGTTCGCCGTTGTCGTAGAGAGCCAACTGGGCCCCGGGAACCCGGTACTGATGCACCAGCTTCTCGAACACGTCTGCCAGTTGAGTTGACTCCATGCCACCTTCCCCGGGCACCGGACGGTGGGCGTGGGTGTCGAGCGTTGACACCCGTTCCCCCGTTGCGGACGGACTTCTCGTCTGGTTCGGTGGTGGACCGGCCGCGCCCCTCCGCCCCCTGGGGGCCGGACGTTCCCGTTTGCCCGCCAACAATCCGCAACCAGGCTCTACCAGGTGGTTCGGACTCGCAACGACCTTCGCCCTTCCCCAAAACCCTCTGGTCGAGTTCCTTTTCGGGTGGTTGTGCCGTGGTGTGCGATCGGTGGGTTTTCGGAAATGCGGCGGACTTCCGGGACGCGGGCGAACCGGATTTCGAGGGCAGGCGCGTCAACGGTTTCGTCAAGTCGATGCCGCTTTCCGTTGACGCGCCCGTCCACCGTTCCCAATGGTGCTCGGGCCCGGGTGTTGCTGTCAGTCCGCCTCCTCGGTGCTGTCGCGCATTTCCTCCGCCACACGGCGTCCGATTTCCGCGAGCGGTCCTGGTTGGGCCATGTCGAGGTGTGCGCAGTGGACTTCGTGTGTCGTCACCGTCCCCTGGACGTAAGCGGTCCAGGCTTCGGCGGTGGGGGCGTCCTCCACGCGGTCCACGGTGGCGGGGAACAGCAGGACGTCGCCGACGAACCGCCCCGGGGTGAACTTCGCGACGAGGTCGCTGCTGTTCAGGTAGACATCCAGCATCGCCTGGACGTCGCGTTCGGCGAGGCCCGCGAGGGTTCCGTTCCCGAGTGCGGCGGCGACGACGTCGTCGCGGGTGAGGGGCACGTCCTCGGGTCCGGGCACTCCGAAAACCTGGAGCAGTTCCCGCAGGGTTTCCTGCTCGGTGGCCTGGCGGCCCTCGATCGTCGCCGTCACCGGGTAGCTGTCGAGGAGTGCGAGGAGCCCGACCTCCTCCCCGTCGGCCTGGAGGCGGGTCGCGATGGCGTGGGCGACCACGCCTCCGAAGGACCAGCCAAGCAGGTGGTAGGGGCCGTGGGGGCGGACCGTCCTGATCTGGGCCAGGTAGTCATCGGCCATCTCCTCGATGCTCCCGGGGAGAGCGCCCGGTTCCCCGATCCCCCTCGCCTGGAGGCCGTAGATCGGCTGATCGCCGTCGAGGGTGTTCTGGAGCCCGGCATAGCACCAGCTCATTCCCCCGGCGGGGTGCACGCAGAACAGGGGTGGCCTGCTGCCTCGGGTGCGGAGGGGGAGCAGGACGTCGAGGGCACCCTCGTCCACCTCGGTGCCCAGGCGCGCCGCCAGCTCGGCGACGGTCGGCGCTTCGAAGACGGTGCGCACGGCGAGGTCGACGCCGAGGAGGGCGCGGACCCGGCTGACGAGTTCGGTCGCCAGCAGCGAGTGGCCGCCGAGGTCGAAGAAGCTGTCGTCGGCGAAGACCCGTTCGACACCGAGGACATCCCCGAAGAGTGCGCACAGCGCCTCCTCGCGTGGGGTGATCGGGATCCGCCCTGAGGTGGTTGCGGTGTGGTCGGGTGCGGGGAGTGCTTCCCGGTCCAGTTTTCCGTTGCTGGTGAGCGGGAGCTCCCCGAGGGTGACGACGGCCGCGGGCACCATGTGCTCGGGCAGTGTCCGGCGGAGCTGTTCCCGCAGCGCGCTCGACCCCGCAGCGCCCGTCGGGGTGCCCTCCGCGTCGGTTGCCGCGTCGTTGGTGGCGTGGTTCGCCTCCGGTACCACGTAGCCGACGAGTTGCTGGCGGCCTGGTTGGTCCTCCCGAACGACGACCGCCGCGTGGGCGACGTCCGGGAGTTCGGTCAGGGCGTTTTCGATCTCACCCAGTTCAATGCGAAATCCGCGGAGTTTGACCTGGTCGTCAGCTCGTCCGACGAACGCCAGGGAGCCGGATGGCAGCCAGCGCGCCACGTCCCCGGTGCGATACATCCTGGCGCCAGGACCGGCGGCGAACGGGTCGGCGACAAAGCGTTGGGCGGTCAGTCCGCGGCGGTCGAGGTAGCCGCGTGCGAGACCGTCGCCGGCCAGGTACACCTCGCCGGCGACGCCGACGGGGACCGGGCGCAGGGACGGGTCGAGTACGTAGGCCCTGGTGTTGCGGATGGGTCCGCCCAGCGGCGGCACCGCGGTGCCCTCGGCGAGGGTGCCCGCGGTGGACCAGACGGTCGCCTCGGTGGCGCCGTAGAGGTTCAACATCCGGCGGCCGGGTGCCCACCTGCCGATGAGGTCGGCGCCGCAGGCCTCACCGCCGACCAGGACCGTGACGAGGTCGGGGAGGTCGGTCGCTGGGACGTTCCCGAGCGCGGTGGGTGGGATGAGGGCGTGGGTGATGCGGTGCTCGGACAGGAACTGGGCGAGATCGGCGCCCACGACGGGACCGGACTGCTCGGGTTGGACGAGGACTCCGCCGCTGGCGAGGGCCATGAGCATCTCCATGACCGAGGCGTCGAAACTGGGGGACGCCAGCGAGGCGACACGGGAGTCCGTGGTGAGCCGGAACCGGTCGATCTGCTCCTCGGCGAGTCCGGTGAGTCCGGCGTGGGGGATGACCACGCCCTTCGGGCGGCCGGTTGAGCCGGACGTGTAGATGACGTACGCGGCGTTGTCCAGGTGCGGTGTGCGCAATGGTCGGGAGACCGGCCGCGCGGCGACCGTGTTCCTGGTCGTCTCGTCGTCGAGGAGGAGCAGGGGAACGGTGGTGTCGAGGTCGCCGTGGTGTGCCTCCTCGGTGACCAGGAGCGCGGCCTGGCTGTCCTCCAGCAGGTACCGCACCCGGTCGGCCGGGTAGTGGGGGTCCACGGGGACCCAGGCTCCGCCGGCCTTGAGGACGGCGAGAACGGTGACGACGAGTTCCGGGGTGCGGGGCAGCAGCAGCGCCACCCTGGTCTCCGGGCCGACACCGAGCTCGATGAGGTGGTGGGCGAGCTGGTTCGCCCTGGTGTCCAGGTCGGTGTAGGTGAGGGTGGTGCCCCCGTGCCGCACGGCTTCGCCGTCCCCGACCGAGTCGACGGTGCGTTCCACGAGGGTGGGCAGCGGCACGGCGTCGGTGAGGTGCGCGGTGTCGTTCCAGTCGTGCAGGATCGTGCGACGTTCCTCCTGACCGAGGATGTCGAGGTTGTCGATGGTGCGCTCGGGATGGGCGGTGGCCTCGGTCAGGAGTCGGAGGAACCGGCCGATGAGGGCGCTGATGGTGGAGGGGTCGAAGAGCGCCGTGGAGTACTCTACGAGCCCTTCCATGCCGGTGAGGGCGCCGTCGGGCGTGCGGTACTCGTTGAGGCTGATGGACAGGTCGAACTTCGCGACCTTGCCACCGGTCGGTTCGGACTCCACGATGGCGCCGGGGAAGTCCAGGTCCGGCCTGGCGGTGGACTGGAAGGCCAGTGCCACCTGGAACAGCGGGTGCCGGGACAGGGACCTGGTCGGGTTGAGGACCTCCACCAACCGTTCGAAGGGCAGGTCCTGGTGGGCGTAGGCCGCCAGGTCGGTCCGCCGCACCCGGTGCAGCAACTCCCGGAACGAGGGATCCCCGGACGTGTCGGTCCGCAACACCAGGGTGTTGACGAAGAACCCGACCAGCTCCTCCAGCTCCTCGTCGGGGCGGCCCGCCACCGGCGTGCCCAACGGGATGTCCGTGCCCGCCCCCAACCGGGTCAGCAACGCGGCCAACCCCGCCTGGAGCACCATGAAGACGCTGACACCGCACTCCGCCGCCAGGTCGACGATCCTGGCGTGCAGCCCCGCGTCGATCTCGAAGGGGACCGCGTCTCCCCGGTAGCTGGCGACCCGTGGGCGGGGGTGGTCCGTCGGGAGTTCGAGCAGGTCGGGCAGGCCGGCCAGTGCGGTTCGCCAGTAGTCGAGCTGCTGGGAGATCGGGCTGTCTGGTTCGTCCTCGCTGCCCAGCAGTTCCCGCTGCCACAGCGTGTAGTCGGCGTACTGCACGGGCAGCGGCTCCCAGGTGGGCGCGTCGTGGGAGGCCCGGGCCGCGTACGCGGCGCCGAGGTCGCGGATGAGCGGGGTCATGGACCAGCCGTCACCGGCGATGTGGTGCAACACCACCGA
>NZ_AGVX02000842.1 GCF_000239155.1 Actinoalloteichus spitiensis RMV-1378 | reverse complement strand
TCGGTGGCCGGAGGGCGGCCGCCCCACGGCGGGTGCGCCGGCCTCCGCCGGCGGGCCGCGCTCGGCGGCCGATCGAGTGGCACCGCGCGTACCGGGTGCGCCGGTGGCCGGACGCGGATGATCTTAGTACACGGTCGGGTCATCCGTGCCGGGTGGACGGACCGCCGTCGTCGCCGCCCCGAACGGGTCCGGGGTGTCCGACCAGGACGCGGGCGGGGGCTCGGAAGGAGAGCAGACCCAGCATCGGTGGGCGTTCCTCCGTGCGCACCACCGTCGGCAGCGCGCGGGCCGTCTCCTCCAGCGCGATCTCGGCCTCGACGCGTGCCAGTCCGGCGCCCAGGCAGACGTGGCGGCCCAGTCCGAACGCGAGGTGCCGGCGGGCGTTCGGGCGGCCGGGTCGGAAGCGGCCGGGGTCGGCGACGAGTTCCGGGTCGGAGCCCGCGCCCAGCAGCTGCGCCAGGACGGCGGCACCGGCGGGCAGTTCCACTCCGGACAGGACCGTGGGGCGGGTGGTGACCCGGCGCCAGGTGAGCACCGGGGTGTCGAGGCGCAGCACCTCCTCCACGCACTGGGCCGCCAGTCCTGGCTCGCCGCCAGCCAGCCGGCGCCACAGCGCCGGGCGGCCGAGGACCCGGTGCAGGGCCGCGTTGACCAGCTGGCTGGTCGTCTCCTGGCCCGCGATGAGGAGGAAGTAGCAGACCCCGACCGCCTCCTCGACGCCGAGCGGCCGCCCGTCGGGCAGGCGGTGCCGGACCAGGTCGCCGAGCAGGCCAGCCTCCCCCGGCGACGCCGCCGTCCCGCTGACCCGTCCGGTCAACCACCGGTGGAACCCGCCGGCCTCCTCGGCCAACCCGCGCTGCCGGTCCGGACCCGGGTTGCCCCAGAACAGTTCGAGGGAGGCCCGGCTCCACCTCTTCAGGAGCCGCACGTCGACGTCCCGCATCCCCAGCAGGGACAGCAGCACCCGAGCTGGCGGGTCGGCCGCCACCCGCGCGGCGAGATCGGTGGTCCCGGTGTCGGCGAGGTCGGCGGTGGCCTCCCGCAGCCCGGCCCGCACCAGCGACCGGGCCAACGGCGTGATCGCCCGCACCCGCCCGCTGGTGAAGTGGGCGGCGACGAGCCGTCGCAGGCCCGGATGGGTGGCCGTGCCGTTGTTGGCCAGGGTGGGTGGCAGGGAGAAACCGTGCTCCGCCAGCACCCGCAGTGCGGGCACGGACAGCGGTGTGACCGCGTGCAGCGCGTTGTCCGGGGCGAAGGTGCCGGCGTCGGTGAGCACCGTGCGCACGTCGCGGTGCCGGCTCACCACCCAGCACCCGGTGGCCGGGTGGTAGGCCACCGGCTGTCGGCGCAGCTCGTCGAGCGCGGGGTGGGGGTCGGCGACGAAGGCGGGCGAGAACGGGTCGTAGTCGGCGAGGGGGCAGCCGGCCGGGGTCGGGGTGGGGGGCT
>NZ_AGVX02000843.1 GCF_000239155.1 Actinoalloteichus spitiensis RMV-1378 | reverse complement strand
CGGTGGGCAGCCGGGGGTGGATGTGGCGGCGGAGCTGTCGGAGATGCTGCCCTGCGAGATCCTCAGCGACGAGGAGATAACCGCCCTGGGCTTCGACCCGGAGACCGCCACGTTCGATGACGTCGGCCTGTCCTACGACTGCCGCTACCGTTTCCCGGGCGGAGTGGATCCGGTCATGACGATTCACTTGGACTGGAAGTTCAGCGTTGATCGGCTGAATCTGACGAACTACACGGTTGAAGAGATCAGCGTGGGGCCGTTGCGCGCACTCCGCGTCATTGACAAACCCGCAGCGGAGCATTGTCAGATTTCAATGGACTTGAGCGAGCAGGCCCATGTGTCAGTTGTTGTGGATTATGCGGAGACGCTCGAGCAGGCGTGTGCCCTAGCGGAGGACACCGCGGCGGCGGTGGAGCCGTTGTTGCCGCGGTCTTCGGGCTGACCAGGCTGACGGTGGTGTTCCTCGGGTGTGGGTGATCCGAATCTGGAATACTCCCGCATCCTCGGTGCTCCGAGGGCGGTAACCTCATTCCTCTCTCAGTGCAGGCGGTGGGCAACGGCACGTGCGATGGCCGTGGTGAGGTGGCGGTCAGTAGTTCGCCTCCACGCTGTCCCACAAGGGACTGCTCACATCGAGGCGTTGACGGAGTTGGCGGTGGTCATTCGAGCCAGTGCCCGGCGCACTCGTGGCGTGGATGAGCAGAACGCAGCCGGGTTCGTTCGACCGGGCGGGAGGGGATGAGGCGTGAGGCGCAGGGGTGTGGGTGCGTGGGGAGCAGCCCTGGGGCTGGTGGTGTTGGTGTCTGCCTGTGCGAGTGCGGAACGAGGAACCGCGGTTGCCGTGGGGCCGACGGTGGGTTCCTCCCTTCCGGGGAGTGCTGATCCGTCGGTGGGTGGGAGTCCCGGTGGGCAGCCGGGGGTGGATGTGGCGGCGGAGCTGTCGGAAATGCTGCCCTGTGAGATCCTCAGCGACGAGGAGGTAACCGCCCTGGGTTTCGATCCAGAGAGCGCTTCGTTCAACGACGTCGGAGTGTCCTACTCCTGTAATTACCGTCCACCGGCTGGGGAAACTCCGCTCATGTACATTGGTCTGGACTGGAAACTGAGTATTGATCAGCTGAACTTGAGCAACTTCATCGCTGAGGAAACGAGTGTGGGGCCGCTGCGTGCGCTGAGGATCACCGACAAGATTGATCCAGAGTCGTGTCAGATGTCTCTGGCGCTGAGCGAGCAGGCCCACGTGTCGATTTTCGTGAAGTTCGGAGGGACGACCGAGCAGGCGTGCGCCATAGCGGAGGAGGCTGCTGCGGCAGTGGAGCCGTCGTTGCCTCGGTCCCCGGGCTGACCGCAGCGAGGTGGTGCTCCCCGGTTGTGGCTGATTCAGGGCGGCTCTTGTCCGTATTATCGTAATTTGAGGGAAGTGTTCTTGTGGGGGCAGCGTCATGTGGTATTCATATCGTGAGGGGTGGAAAGTGCTTTATCCCTTCACGGTCTCCCCGTGGGCTGGCATTTCTACGATTACGCACCTGCCGCGTGTTTATTTCGGCCTGTTGTATGTCAGGGTGACAGAGGTGACGGCGTTGTAGGTCGGTCCAGTACTTGACGTGACGTGTTCGTTCGGTGGATGAGCACAACGCAGCCGAGTTCAACCGGCTGGGAGGGGATGGGGCGTGAGGCGCAGGGGTGTGGGTGTGTGGGGTACAGCTCTGGGACTGGTGGGACTGTTGTCTGCCTGTACGAGCGCGGAACGAGGGACCGCGGTGGCCTTGGAGCCGACGGTGGGTTCCTCCCTTCCGGGGAGCGCCGATCCATCGGTGGGTGGGAGTCCCGGTGAGCAGCCGGGGGTGGATGTGGCGGCGGAGCTGTCGGACATGCTGCCCTGCGAAATCCTCAGTGACGAGGAAATGACCGCTCTGGGCTTCGACCCGGAGACCGCCACGTTCGATGACGTCGGCCTGTCCTACGACTGCCGCTACCGTTTTCCGGGCGGAGCGGATCCGGTCATGACGATTCACCTGAACTGGATGCGCGGCGTTGATCAGCTGAACCTGACGAACTACACGGTTGAGGAGATTGGTGTGGGGCCGTTGCGCGCGCTCCGCATCATTGACGAAATACCGTCAGAACATTGTCAAATTTCGGTGGACTTGAGCGAGCAGGCCCATGTGTCATTTTTTGTGCATTACGCGGGAACAGTCGAGCGGGCGTGCGCCCTAGCGGAGGACACCGCAGCGGCTGTGGAGCCGTTGTTGCCTCGGTCTTCGGGCTGACCAGGCTGACGGTGGTGTTCCTCGGGTGCGGGTGGTCGAAACTGGAATACTCCCGCGCCCTCGGTGCTCCGAGGGCGGTAACCTCATTCCTCTCTCAGCGTGGGCGGTGGGCAACGGCACGTGCGATGGCCGTGATGCGGTGGCGGTCAGTAGTTCGCCTCCACGCTGTCCCACAAGGGACTGCTCACATCGAGGCGTTGACGGAGTTGGCGGCGGCCGTCCGAGCCAGTGCTCGGCGTATTCAGGCTGTGGATGAGCAGAACGTGTCTGCTTTCGGCTGGCTGGGAGGGGATGAGGCGTGAGGCGCAGGGGTGTGGGTGTGTGGGGAACAGCCCTGGGACTGGTGGGACTGCTGTCTGCCTGCGCGAGCGCGGAGCAGGGGACCGCGGTGGCCGTGGGGCCGACGGTGGGTTCCTCCCTTCCGGGGAGCGCCGATCCGTCGGTGGGTGGGAGTCCCGGTGAGCAGCCGGGGGTGGATGTGGCGGCGGAGCTGTCGGAGATGTTGCCCTGTGAGATCCTCAGTGACGAGGAAGTGGTCGATCTGGGTTTTGATCCGGAGAGTGCCTCGTTCGATGACGTAGGCTTGTCCTATGCCTGTGACTACCGTCCTCCTGGGGGCGGACGTCCACCTATGTCCATTCAGCTGAATTGGCAACGCAGCGTTGACCAACTGGACCTGACTAACTACTCCGTCGAGGAAACGAGCGTGGGGCCGTTGCGTGCTCTCAGGATTGTCAGTGGAGCCGACTCGCAACACTGTCAGGTGTCCGTCGCTCTCAGCTCGGAGGCCCATGTGTCAATCTTCGTCCATTACGGGGGGACGACCGAGCAGGCGTGTGGCACGGCGGAGTCAGTCGCGGCTGCTGTGGAGCCTAAGCTGCCTCGGTCCTCGGGGTAACCGGGAAAGCGGTACTACTCCACGAGTGGGGATGAGTCCCCTCGGCCTTGGTGGTTCGTTGGAAGAGTTTCGTTCCTCATCTTGCGTGGGTTCGGAGGCTGGGGCCGTTGGGCTTCTCGCGCCCTCCCCATGGACTGGGGTCCGGTAAGGGGGAGCCCGACCGGTGGCGATTCCAGTAGGGCTGAACTGCTGTTCAGGCGTTGGCGGAGTTGGCGGCGGCCGTCCGAGTCAGTGCTCGGCGTACTCAGGCTGTGGATGAGCAGAACGTGTCTGCTTTTGACCGGCTAGGAGGGGATGAGGCGTGAGGCGCAGGGGTGTGGGTGTGTGGGGAACAGCCCTGGGACTGGTGGGACTGTTGTCTGCCTGCGCGAGCGCGGAGCAGGGGACTGCGGTCGCGGTGGGTCCCACGGTGGAGTCCTCCGTGGCGGGGAGTGCTGATCCGTCGGTGGGTGGGGGTCCCGGTGAGCAGCCGGGGGTGGATGTGGCGGCGGAGCTGTCGGAGATGTTGCCCTGTGAGATCCTCAGCGACGAGGAAATAACCGCTCTTGGCTTCGACCCGGAGACCGCCACGTTCGATGACGTCGGCCTGTCCTACGACTGCCGCTACCGTTTCCCGGGCGGCGAGCGTCCAGTCATAACGATTCATCTGAACTGGATGCGCGGCGTTGATCAGCTGAACCTGACGAACTATACAGTTGAAGAGATCAGCGTGGGGCCGTTGCGCGCACTCCGCGTCATTGACAAACCCGCAGCGCAGCATTGTCAGATTTCAATGGATTTGAGTGAGCAGGCCCATGTGTCAGCTGTTGTGGATTACGCGGAGACACTCGAGGAGGCGTGCGCCCTAGCGGAGGACACCGCGGCGGCGGTGGAGCCTGTGCTGCCTCGCTCCCCCAGCTGACCGCAGCCGATGGGCGTGCTCGCCGGCCGTGTGCGTTGTCCGTCGAACCGCCCTGCGTGTTCGCTGGCGGAACGGGTGAGCTGGGAGGCGGAACGCGTGCCCTCCCGCCGACTGGTGGTCGTGGGTGCGGACCCGCCACTCGTCGACGAACCGGGTCAGGGCCGCGGTAGCGACCCGCTCCGCCGAAGAGGAACGGGCGGGGGGAGGAACGGAACCGGCGGCCACGCGCTGCCCGGCGACGGGGTGGGCGGGGTCGTCAGCGAGGGCCGCCGAGTGCGGCCAGCTCGGCGGAGAAGGCGGGATGGGGCTGGGCGAACCGCACCCACTGCCCGTCCGGCGTGACCTCGGCGGAAAGGACCGCGTTCCAGCCGGAACTGCCGAAGACGAAACCTGAGCAGATCACGGCGGCCACGCCGAGGACGATGGGCAGGCCCAGCAGCGGTTGCGGTTCGCCGAGTACCAGGAAGGTCACGACCGCCGCGACCGCGAGGCCGAGGCCCCCGAACAGCAGGATGCGGGCGGTGCCGCGCAGCCGGGAGCGGTGGGCGAGGCACGCCTGGCAGAGCGGCCAGCCGGCGAGGGAGACACCGCGTTGGTTCTGCGCGTTCTCCGCGACCCGGGCGGCGATGCTGACCGCTCCCGCCTGGGCGGGAGTCCCCTTGGTGGTGGGTCGGGTCACCAGGGTGACGTCCTGCCAGGAACTGGCGGGGGCGCCGTGCCGGGCGCAGTGGCGGGGGCGGTGGCCTTCGGTGGTCAGCCAGCTCGCCGGAACGACGAGGGGTTCGTCACCTCGGTGTGGCGCCATCGGTCCTCCCGGCTCGGTACCCGTGCCAGCGGGTGTGGCTGTGCGGCGTTCGGCGGAGATCCTCTCATTGTTTTGGCCCGGGGTTCACTCCGTTCGGAGTACGGTCAGGCCGGCAGCACTGGGTGAGATGGGGCAGACCACATGGGATTCGAAGCCAGGACGGACAGCATCCGCTCCTTCGCCGACCGGGTGGACGGGCTGGGGCAGGACGTGCCGAACGCGACGAGCTACATCAACACGCACCTCGACATCGGTTACGCGGACGCCCGGCTCTTCGCCACCATCGCCGCCGCCTGTGACAGCGCCAGGGAGGCGCTGCTCACCAGCTACGAGCACCTGCGGAGCATCTCCGAGGAGTCCGCGGCCGAGCTGCGTGGCGCGGCGACGATGTACGACGACACCGACGAGGACGAGGCTCGGCGGTTGGACGCCACCTACGCCGGCTGAGGAGCGGGACCGGGTCGCGGCGGGTCCGCCGCCAGGGAGACAGGGAACGAGGAGGACATCGTGGCCGACACGCCGTCGAGCAATCTGACCGAGCCGGTGCCCGAGACGCTGGTGCCGGGCGGTGTCGCGAACGTGCTGGGTGCCAGCCAGTACCTGAGCCCGACCTACTGGATCAGCGAGTTGACGAACCTGATCTGCGGCACCAACCCCACCGAGTGGATCGCGCAGCAGTACGTCGGCGACTGGGAGCAGGCATCCAAGGCGGGAGGTGCGTTGGCGAACCTCGCCGAGTTCAACACCGACTTCGCGGCCGAGGTCCGCAGCGCCACCGAGGACGTCGCCCACGACTGGACCGGGAACGCCGCCGACCAGGCCACCGGTTACCACCACCAGCTGGTCGACGCGCTGAACGCACAGGTCGACGACCTCAAGGACGTGGCACACCAGTTCCAGACGATGGCCCAGGGCGTGGCCTCGACGACGAACGCCATCAAGAGCACCTTCGAGGGGCTCTGCGACACGATCATCGCCGCGGCCATCAGCGCGGCCGCGGCAGCGGCGTCCAGCTGGACCGTGGTCGGGGGCATCATCGGTGGCTCCGCCACGGCAGCGGCGATCGCCAACGGTGTCCGCCTCTGGGCCAAGATCATCGAACTGATGGGGACCGCCTGGGACATCGCGCAGGCCTTCTCCGGCACGGTCGCCGGCTACCTGGGCGGACTGCGCGGGGTAGCCGACCACCAGCTGCCGGCCGGCGGCTACGACCACCCGGGGGTGAACCGGTGAGCAGTCCGGAGCAGGAGCCGATGATGGACGTGGCGGGCGGGGACCCGGCGCTGTCCCGTCACCTGCGTGACTCGTTGAAGGTGCTGCGCGACGCCAGTGGGAACCCGGAGTTCCAACGCTTGGCCGATGACATCATCGCCGGCCGGCAGGGGCTGCGGGCGGCCGCCACGTCCGACCTGTTCGCCCAGGCGATGGCGCCCCACGTCGGGCGGTTCGTCGAGCGTTACCAGCAGCTGTCCGAGGAGGAACGGGAGGAGCTCGCGCGGCAGGGGGAACGGCAACTCGCCGAGCAGCGGGAGGCCATCGCCGAGGAGCGCCGCGAGGCCGAGCGGCGGGCGCGGCGGCGGGACGACGACGATGACGACGACGAGGGCGGGGGCAGCTTCCTCCAGCGCGGCTGGTGACCGGCGCGGACCACGTGCGCGGAGCGGTGGTCCCGTCGTCGGTGCGGGTGTTCGCTGCCCACCACATGGCGCGGTGGTGACGGGTGCCATCCCGGTCGAGAGCGGACGCCGACCGCCTGGCGTCCTCGGTGGCCGGGCGGCTTCCGGGTTTCCTACCTGGGGCGGACTCGGGCTCGTTACCGTGTAGTGGTGGTAGCGCAGGGGAACCGGGAGTCCACGGGTTGGCAGCCGCCCCGCCCCGGGGCGGGGGAGGCGCCGGAGGGGCAGGGCCTGCCCGAGGTGCACGAGTCCTGGTTGCCGAGGGAGCACTCGCTGTACCGGCCGAGGCACGGTGGCAGGCAGGTGGTCGCCCTCGTGTCCGCCGCGATCTTCTTCGGTGCGCCGCTGGCCGCCTACGCGTTGGGCGCGCGGGCCGGCGAGATCGAGAACCGCCCGCTGGTCGAGTTCCCGTCGCCCACCGAGGGGTGGGGCTTCTTCACCGGCCTGTCGCAGTGGGCGACGGACAACCTGGTCTTCCGGGAGGCGGCGGTCCACGCGGCGGACGGCATCAGCCGGGGGGTCTTCGATGACGGATCGCCGTTCGGCGGTCAGCGCGGTGGCTCTCCGGTCGACCAGGGGCCGATCGCTCCACCCGCGCCCCAGGAGGACACGCCGCCCGCCGAGGACGGCCCGCTGATCCTCGCCGAGTCCAGCGAGGTCATCGAGGGCAAGGAAGGCTGGCTGTACTACGGCTACGACATCGAGGGGAAGTGCTCGCAGAACCGCCCGATCGACGACACGATCGCCGGGATGCGGGAGCTGCGGCGAGTGGTGGAGGAGTCCGGGCGGCGGCTGGTGGTGCTGGTCGTGCCGGACAAGAGCACCGTCGTTCCCGAGTACATGCCCGACCAGTACCCCGGGATGGACTGCGCCGAGGAGGTGCGGGACGAGCTGTGGCAGCGGTTGCCGGAGGAGACCGGTGCCATCGACCCCCGGGTGAACCTGATGCAGGGTGGGACGGCCGCCTCCACCTACCACCGGTTGGACACCCACTGGAACGACGAGGGCGCCATCATCGGGCTGAGGCGGATCGCCGAGGCGGTCCAGCCGGGGATCACCCGGTCCTGGCGCACCGTTCCCGACGGCCGGTGGGAGCACAGTCCTGATCTCCCACCGCTGCTCGGCCGTGCCGAGACCGAGGAGACGACCCGCTTCCAGCTGCGACCCGACGGTCGGACGGACCGCACCCGGGCTCGCACCACCCGGATCACCGAGCCGGTGCGGTTCGAGTCGGAACCGGTCGAAGGCACCGTCCCCGAGAAGGTCGCGATGCTCGGTGACTCCTTCATGATCTCCACCAGCCGCTACGTCCCGGCCGCCTTCAACGACCTGACGTTGATCAGCTACACCGTCGCGCACACCGACCGGCAGCTCATGCTGGATGTGCTCGCCGACAGCGAGGTGATCGTGGTGCAGGTGGTGGAGCGGGTGTTGGCCAACGGGGTCGCCCCCTTCGCCGACCCGGAGGTGGTGGCCGACATCGAACGGACCCTGGCCGCCCACCCGCGCTGAGGCCGGGTGCCCCGGGAGCGCGGGACGAAGGCGGCGGTGTCACCACCGTGGGGACGACCAGCCCAGCGTCGTCCGTGCCAGGCATCCGGCGCGTGCCCGGCCCGGGCCTCGTGCCCCGGTCCCTGGTGCGGGAGCGTGACGCGGCGGCGGCCCGTCAGCCGGAGGCCACCAGCCGGCGGTGCCTCGCGCCGCCCACGAAGCGGCAGACGAGGTAGATCAGGAACGAGATGGCGGTGACGAAGCTGCTGATCGGCACGCCCGGTGCCAGTGAGAGGACGATGCCCCCGAGGACGGCGACCTCGGCGAACAGGACGGCGAGCAGCGCGGCGAGGGCGGGGTTGGCGGTCACCCGGGAGGCGGCGGCGCCCGGGGTGACCATGAGGGAGAGCACCAGCAGCGCGCCCACGATCTGCACGGCGAGGGCGGTGGCGATGCCGACGAGGACGGCGAACACGGGGGTGAGCAACCGCACCGGCACCCCCCGCGCGACGGCGACGCCCGGATCGACGCTGGCGAACAGCAGCGGGCGGTAGAGCAGCGCGAACACCAGGATCACCGCCAGCGCGGAGACCGAGAGCAGCGCGATGCCGGTGGAGCTGACGCCCACGATCTGCCCCACCAACAGGCTGAACTTGCTCGACGCCCGCCCCGGGTACAGGGAGAGCAGGAGCACGCCCAGGCCGAGGCCGAAGGCCAGCACCGCGCCGATCACCGAGTCGCGTTCGCTGCCGCGCTGCCCGAGGAGGCCGAGGATGAGCGCGGCGACCACCGCGCCGAGCAGGGCGCCGGTGCCCACGCTCCAGCCGAGGAGCAGTGCGGCGGCGGCCCCGGTGAAGGCCAGTTCCGCAGTGCCGTGGACGGCGAAGGACATGTTCCTGGCGACCACGAGCGGGCCGAGCACGCCCGACACCAGGCCGAGGATCGCGCCGGCGAGGAGGGCGTTGCGCACGAAGCCGAGTTCGAGGAGGTTCAGCGTCGTGTCGATGTCGAAGAGGGCGTCGAGGTTCACGGCTGTCGTCCCTCGGTCTCGTCGGAGACGTGGTGCGGCTGTTCCGTCTCCAGACCGCCGCCGAGGTCCACCCGGTGCCCGCTCTCGGCCATCACCATGATCCGGTCACCGAGTCGCAGGACGCGCACCGGCGTGCGGTAGAGCTCGGACAGCACCTCGGAGGTCATCACCTCGTCGGGAGGGCCGATCCGGAACCGCCCGTCCACCAGGTAGAGCACCCGGTCCACCACCGGCAGGACCGGGTTGATCTCGTGGGTGACGAAGACGACCGCCGCGTCCCTGCCCCGCGCCGACTCGGCGATGAGCTCGCTCACCATCCGCTGGCTCGCGAGGTCCAGGGAGAGGAGGGGCTCGTCGCAGAGCAGGACGTCCGGGGAACCGACCAGTGCCTGCGCCACCCGGAGGCGTTGTTGTTCTCCCCCGGAGAGCAGGCCGAGGGGCCGTGACGCGTACCCGGTGGCGTTCACGGCCTCGACGGCGGCGCGGACCCGCCGCCGGCGGTCCGACCGTCCCCGCAGCCCCAGGCCCCACCGGTGGCCGTCCAGACCCAGGCCCACCAGGTCCGTTCCCCGCACGGTGACGGTGCTGTCCACCGCGCGCTGTTGGGGGATGTACCCGATCCGGCGGGACCCACGACGTACCGCCGCGCCCGCGATCTCGACCTCGCCACCGCTGAGCGGCTGGAGGCCGAGGAGTACCCGGAGGAGGCTGGTCTTGCCCGAGCCGTTGGGGCCGAGCACGGCGACGAACTCGCCCGGCATCACGTCGAGGTCGAGTCCGTCCCACAGCACGCGGTCGCCGTAGGCGAGGCGTGCCGAGCGCAGCCGGAGGGCGGGCGGGCGGTCGTCGTGGGTCATGGTGTCCGTTCAGTGGGCAGGGGCCGGTGGACGTCCCGGTCGAGCGCGGTCAGCGGCCCAGCGCCGCCGCCAGGGCCTCGACCTGGTCGGTCATCCAGGCCAGGAAGTCGTCCTGGCCCTCCGGCAGTGTCTCGGTGAATTCCACCACCGGCATTCCCGCCTGCTCCGCGCGGCTCAGCATCTGGTTCGTCACGCCGGTCTCGGTCTGCGGGTTGTTGATCAGGACGTCCGCGTCGCGGTTGTCGATGATCTCGTTGATCTCGGCGATGACGGCGGCGGGCGGGTCGGTCTCGTTGTGCATCGCGAGGTGCATGCCGGACGGGGTCACGTCGTGGATGTGCGCGTCGGCGAGCAGGTAGGTGGCCACGGATTCGGTGGAGAGCACATGCGGGTGTCCGCCGTCCTCGCTCTCGCCGAGGTCGGCGACGGCAGCGGCGAGTTCGTCGATCCCGTCCTGGAACTCCTCCAGGTTCGACCGGTAGTCCTCGGCGTTGTCGGCGTCGAGTTCGCTCAGCTCGTCCGCGATGCGCTCGGCGACCTCGGACACCACGGCCAGGTCGTACCAGACGTGTTCGTTGTCCTCGGCGCCGTGGTCGTGGTCGTGCCCGTCGTGGTCGTGCCCGTGGTCGGCCGGTTCCTCGTCGTGGTCATGGCCGTCGTGGTCGTGCCCGTGGTCGCCGTGGTCATGGGAGTGACCTTCGACGCCGGCCACGTCGGCGGCCTCGACGGCCGGGGTGTCCAGGCCCTCCGAGGCGATGATCTGGCTGACGAACTCGTCGTAGCCGGCCCCGTTGTGCACGATCAGGTCGGCGCCCACCAGCTCGGCCGCGTCCGAGGGCTGGCTCTCGTAGGAGTGGGGGTCGGCGCCAGCCTCGTCGATGATGGACACGATCTCGATGTTCGGACCACCGACCGCGGCCGCCACACTGCCCCACACGTTGGTCGAGGCGACCACCGTCAGCCCGGACGCGCCGTCGCCGGCATCGGAGCCCCCGGCGTCGCCGCCGTTCCCGCCGCAGGCGGTGATCAGGGCCGCGGACGCGGTGAGGCAGCCCGCCGCCAGCCAGTGCCGTCGATTACGGAGGGTCATATCATTGCCTCTTTCTGTCCCCACCACGGGGAATGGAAACCGTTACCGTTTGCAGTGTAGACGCAGTCCGGAGCGGTTCCGCAATCCCTGGTCGGAGCCGCCCCGCTGGGCTGTCACCGCCGATGGACGCAGCACAGCGGCCCCGGAGTCACTCCGGGGCCGCTGTGGTTCAGGGTGCGAGGTGCGTCGTCACCCTGCGGTGCGTGGCGTCGGCATTCCGTTCCCGACGTCGCCCACCGCGTACGTTCCGTGATCGACATTCCCTCCCCAGGGGGAGGTTCGTGTCCGGTGAGGTGGCAGGGCCGGGCTCAGGCCGTGGGAGCGGCCTTGGTGGTCTCCAGCCGCGCTCCGGTCTCCGGGTGGAAGAGGTGCACCTCGTTGTCGTCGCGCAGGGTCACCGTCACCGTGGAACCGATCGAGGGCGGGGTCCGACCGTCGGTCCGGACGATGAAGCGCTCCGACGTGCCACCGATGTCCACCGAGCCGTAGACGTAGGCGTCCGCGCCCAGCTCCTCGACGAGGTCAACGGTCAGCTTCATGCCCGCCTCGTCGCCGCCGGCGAGGCGCAGCGACTCGGGACGGACCCCGAAGGTGATCGTCTTGGCGTCGTGGCCGGCCACCACCGACCGGGGCAGCGGAACCGTGAGACCGTCCAGGACCGCGCCCTCGGAGGTGAGGGCCACCGTCTTCAGGTTCATCGCCGGCGAGCCGATGAAGCCCGCGACGAAGGCGTTCGCCGGCTGTTCGTACAGGTTGCGCGGCGTGTCGCACTGCTGGAGGAGACCGTCCTTCAGCACGGCGACGCGGTGGCCCATGGTCTGGGCCTCGACCTGGTCGTGGGTGACGTAGATCGTCGTCGTGCCCAACCGGGCCTGGAGCGCGGCGATGTTCGCGCGGGTCTCCACCCGCAGCTTCGCGTCGAGGTTGGACAGCGGCTCGTCCATGAGGAAGACGGCCGGCTCCCGGACGATCGCGCGACCCATCGCGACCCGCTGCCGCTGACCACCGGAGAGCGCCTTCGGTTTGCGGTCGAGGTAGGGGGTCAGGTCGAGCATCTTCGCGGCCTCGGCGACCTTGGCCTTGATGGTTTCCTTGGGCACGCGCCGCAGCTTGAGCGCGAAGCCCATGTTCTCGCCCACCGTCATGTGCGGGTACAACGCGTAGGACTGGAAGACCATCGCGATGTCCCGACCCTTCGGCGGGGTGTGGGTGACGTCGGTGCCGCCGATGTGGATCGCGCCCTCGTCGACGTCCTCCAGGCCGGCGAGCATCCGCAGGGCGGTGGACTTGCCCGAACCCGACGGACCCACCAGCACGAGGAACTCACCGTCGCTGATCTCGAGGTCGAGCTGGTCGACCGCGCGGACGGGCGGGTTGCCCGGGTAGACCCGGGACGCTTTGACGTAACTGACTCCGGCCATGCGGGCCCTCCGGTTTCCGTGTCCGCGCTTGCTCTCGCGGGAACACCTCTTGACGCCGAGTGGAAGCAAGACGACGTACTGGTTGACAGGGACGGATCCGACCAGGACCACCGCCCACGAGAGCCAGGACTCCGCCCTCGAAGCGGTCAACCCTTGACACTGCCTGCGGCGAGTCCCGAGACCAGGAACCGTTGCACGAGGTAGAAAACCACGGCCGCGGGGATCGCCACAAGGATGGAAGCAGCGGCAAGATGGCCCCATTCGGTCCGGTTCTGCTGCACGAACACCTGGAGGCCCACCGCCAGGGTCTTGGACTCGTCGGCGGCCGAGAGGAAGGCCGAGGCGAAGGCCACCTCCCCCCACGCGGTGATGAACGCGTAGAAGCCGGTGACCGCGAGCCCGGGCCTGGCCAACGGCAACATCAGCCGCCAGAAGACCCCGAACGGCGAGAGGCCGTCCATCCGCCCGGCCTCGTCGATCTCCCGGGGGATGCCGTCGAAGTAGCCCTTGAGCATGTAGGTGCAGAACGGGACCGCGGTGGTGCAGTACACGAGCACCAGCCCGCCGGCGGACCCCTGGAGCCCCAGGCTGAGCAGCAGGTTGTAGAGCGGCACGATGAGCACCGCGAAGGGGAACATCTGCACGACCAGGAAGAAGAACAACAGGCCTCGGCCGCCGGGGAAGGTGAACCGGCTCACGGCGTACCCGGTGCTCGCGGCCAACATCACCGCGAGGACCGTCGTCAGCCCCGCGATCAGCAGGGAGTTGCCGAACCAGGCCAGGAAGTCGCCCTTCTCGCCGGCGAGGATGCGCGCGTAGTTGTCGAGGCTCGACCCGTTGACCAGGCTGGGACTCGCCTCGATGGCGCGGGAGTCCGGCTTGAAGGAGGTCACCAACACCCAGAAGACGGGGAAGACGGCGATCAGCGAGGCGACCACCAGCGCGGTGTGCAGTCCGACGCTGGCCGCCGGGGAGCGCCGGCCGCGGTGGCCGGGCCGGGGCGGGGCGGGGCGGCGCCCGGCGGGCGCACCGGTCCGGCCACTCGTCTGGAGCGAGGTCACGTCCATCTCAGTCGGCCTCCCGTGATCGCAGGGCGCGCAGGTAGACCCCGGCGAAGACCAGCAGGACGGAGAGGATGAGAACCCCGTAGGTGGAGGCGATCGCGTAGTCCCTGGTGGCGCCGGAGAAGAAGCGTTCGAACGCGTAGGTGATCAGGATGCGCGTGTGCGGGTTCTGGCCGGTGATCAGGTAGATGACCGGGAACATGTTGAACGTCCAGATCACGCCGAGCAGGATCACGGTGCTCGACACCGGGCGTAGCCCCGGCAGGGTGATCTGCGTGAAGCGCTGCCAGGGTGTGGCACCGTCGATCTCGGCGGCCTCGTAGAGGTCACCGGGGATGGACTGGAGACCGCCCAGGAGCGCGACCATCATGAACGGCACCCCGAGCCACACGTTCACGATGATCACGGCGACCATCGCCACCGGCGACTGGCCGAGCCAGACCGGGGTGGGCAGACCGACCGAGCCCAGCAGCCAGTTGATGAGGCCGTAGTCGGCGTTGAACAGGTACCGCCACGCGAAGGCGCTGACGAAGGCGGGGACCGCCCAGGGCAGGATCAGCAGGATCCGGTACAGCGTGCGGAACCGCAGGGGGCGGTTCAGCAGCAGCGCGAGCCCCAGGCCGATGCCGTAGTGGCACGCCACGCAGATCCCCGACCACACCAGGGTCCGGAGCAGCACCGCCCAGAACGACCCGTAGGCCGGGTCCCCGGAGAGCACGTTCAGGTAGTTCGCGAGCCCCACGACGTCGTAGTCGGCCTCCCGACCGAGCACGGGGTTCGCGATGTTGCCCTCGTTGATGTCGGTGAAGGTGAAGAAGACACCCTGGGCCAGCGGGAGGACCACCAGCCCGCCGACCACGACCACCACCGGGAGTACCAGGGCGTAGGCGTACCAGTACCGGTCGAGGAACCGCCGGAGGCGCCCGCGGCGCCGCGTTCCGGCCGGCGGGGGCCGGTGAGGCTCCGTCGCCGGCCCCGTCGTCGTCGCGACCACGGCTCAGCCGAGCGTGTAGTCGGGAACGACGGTGTCCTGGTACGCGGTGGCGACGGACTCGGCCGCCTCCCGCGGGCTGAGGTTGCCCGCCAGGACGTCGGCGTAGCCGATCCTGAGCGGGTCGAACAGCTCGTTGCCCTCGGCGATCCAGGGGCGGGGGTGGGCCCGTTCGACGGCCGCGCTGAACGCGGAGACGATCGGGTGCTCGGCCACCTCGGGGTCCTCGTACACCGACTCCCTGGTGGGCAGCAGGCCGAGTTCCAGCGCCACCGTCGTCTGCGCCTCGACCCCGCTCATGCACTCGATGAGGGAGACCGCGTCGTCGGTGCGGTCACTGCCCTGCCGGATGACGTAGTCGTGGCCGCCGACCGGGCCGTTGCCGTTCCCGTCCGCAGGACCGGGGAGCGGCGCCACCCCGAGGTTCTCCGGGTCCTCGAAGGCGGCCCCGTCGAGCAGGTCGGCCACCGCCCACGGCCCGTCCACGATCATCGCCACCTCACCGGAGGCGAAGGCGGCCTTCATGTTCCCGTACGAGTTGCCCGGGTCCTGGGCGGTCCTGGCCGCGCCCTCGTCCAGCAGCGCGCGCGCCGTCTCCAGGCCGGCCACGGCCTCCTCGGAGTTGACCACGATGGTCTGGTTCTCGACGTCGAGGAGGTCGCCGCCGGCCGAGTAGATGAAGGGCAGGGCGTAGTAGCCGTCGTTGTTCACGAAGAACGCGGAGTCCCCACCGAGGTCGGGGGCGATGTCGAGCAGCCCCTCCCAGGAGGTGGGCGGCTCGACGCCGGCCTCGGCCAGGAGCTCCCGGTTGTAGAGCAGGGCCAGCGTGTCGGTGACCTGCGGGACGGCGTAGGTGGCGCCCTCGAACTGGGTGGAGCTCCAGGGGGTGGCGAGGAAGTCGCCCTGGTCGTCCAGGCCGGTCCCGGCGAGGTCCTGGACCAGGCCGTTGTGGGCGAGCTGGGCGACCCAGGCCACCTCGGCGCGGAGCACGTCGGGGCCCTGCCCGCCCTGTGCCGCGTTCTTGAAGTTGTTCAGGGCCTGGTCGAAGGCGACCTGTTCGACGGCGACCTCGAAACCGCCGGTCTCCGCGCAGCCCTCGGCGAGGTCGCGGAAGACCGCCGACTCCCCGGGGCCGCTGGTGTCCCAGAAGACGACCGGCCCGGCCTGGTCGTCTGCTCCGCCGGAACCGCCACAGGCGGTCATCGCCAGCACGCAGCCGAGTCCCAGCACGCCGGTCCGGCCGAGGGTGTTGAGGGTGTCACGCCGCATCGTCGCTGTCGTCCCCTCTGGACGCGCCAGCCGCCCGGTCTGGCGGCCGAGCTGAAAGTTTTTGCAGGAGGTGTGACGCGAATTTCATACCCGTGAGGCAGCTCACGTCAAGGTCCTGCGGGTAACCAAGCCGTAACAGCAGGTTCCCGCGACCGCCTGCCGGGTGAAGTGGTTTGAAAAAACGTGCTGCCACCGGCACGCTACGGCCATCGGTGTGCGCAGGATGCGCAGGAGAAAGGGGCGACCCGCTGTGGCCGGACTATCCGAAATCGCGAGCGCGGCCGGGGTCAGCGTCTCCACCGTCAGCCGGGTGCTGAACCGGCGGGCCGGGGTGAACCACGAGACCAGGCAACGGGTGCTCGCCGCGCTGGCCGAGCTGCCGCACACCTCCCGGGGAGTGGCCGCGCTGGGGAGGACCGGGGTGGTCGGGCTCCTCGTCCCCGAGCTGTCCAACCCCGTGTTCCCCGCCTTCGCCGAGGCGTTGGAGACCAGGGCGGCCCGGGCTGGTCTCTCGTGCGTCCTGTGCAACACGCGGTCCTCGGAACCCGACAGCCTCGGCGAGGAGCAGTACGTCGGGATGCTGCTCGCCAGGGGAGTCACCGGCATGATCTTCGTGTCGCCGGGGATCGCCAACGTCAGCCCGGCGCGACGGGCGGCCCGGAGCGCCTACTACCACCAGCTCGTCAACGACGGGGTGCGCGTCGTCTTCGTCAACGGCGGGGTGCCCTCCGCCGACATCCCGGACGTCGCCGTCGACGAGCAGCTCGCCGGTTACCTGGCCACCCGTCACCTCCTCGACCTGGGGCACCGCCGGATCGGTTTCGTCAGCGGTCCCGCCCGCTCACTGCCGTCCCGGTTGAAGCACGCTGGCTGGGCCACCGCCCTCGAGGAGGAGGGGCTGGCCGCGCGGCCCGAACTCGTGTCCCACGCGCCCTACGGGGCGGGCGGCGGCGCCCGCGCCCTGGGGGAGCTGCTGGACCGGGGGCCGGTGACGGCCGTCATCTGCTCGTCCGACCACATGGCGCTCGGCGCCATCCGGGAGTGCCACCGCAGGGGGGTGTCCGTGCCCGACGAACTGTCAGTGATCGGTTTCGACGACAGCCCGCTGGCGGATTACTGCACCCCGCCGCTGACCACGC
>NZ_AGVX02000844.1 GCF_000239155.1 Actinoalloteichus spitiensis RMV-1378 | reverse complement strand
CCGCTCCCGCTCGGCCGCGGGGGCGGCCCGTTCTCGACCGGCTGGCGGCGCGGGCTCCCGGCTCAGCCCTCTCCCCACGGGCCGTCGACCGCGACGTCCCCCGTATCCTGGTCGTATGGCCCCCAAGCAGGAGAAAGCGGCTGGAAAGCCGGACAAGGCGGCCGCCAAGGAAGCGTCCAAGGCGGCGAAGAGCGCCCGGCGGCAGGCATCCAGGGAACGCCGCAAGCAGATCTTCGAGGCGTTCAAGATGCAGCGCCGCGAGGACAAGCGGCTCATCCCGTGGATGCTGGTCGCCTTCCTCGGCACCGCGCTCGTCGTCTTCGGTCTGGGCTGGCTGCTGGGGCTGCCCTGGTTCTTCCTGCCGGTGGGCATCGCCTTCGGTGCCCTCGCCGCGGTCATCGTGTTCGGCCGCCGCGTGCAGCGCACGGTCTACCAGCGCGCGGACGGGCAGCCGGGCGCGGCCGGCTGGGCGCTGGAGAACATCCGGGGCCGCTGGCGCGTGACGAACGCCGTCGCCGGCACCACCCACCTCGACGCCGTGCACCGCGTGATCGGACGCCCGGGCGTCATCCTGGTCGCGGAGGGCGCCCCGCACCGGGTGCGGGGACTCATCGCGCAGGAGAAGAAGCGCGTCGCCCGGGTGGTGGGCAGCACTCCGATCTACGACGTCACGGTCGGTAACGGGGAGGGGGAGGTTCCGCTCAGGAAGCTCCAGCGCTACCTGATGAAACTTCCCCGTAACATCAGCGTCGCGCAGATCGACGTGTTGGAGACGAGGCTCGCCGCACTGGCCAGCAAGGGCAACGCGATGCCCAAGGGCCCGATGCCGCAGGGCGCGCGAATGCGGAACATGCAGCGGGCGATCCGCCGCCGCTGAACGCCTCCACCGGGCCAGCACCCCGCGCCAAGGCGGGACAACGCCCTCCGGACCACGTTCCGGGGGGCGTTCGGCCGTCCGGGAGGCCCCAGCCCGACCTCCCTGATCCAGTCGGTGGCGACCACCCCTGGTGGACCTCCGCGGCCTCCGGCCGTCGGCCGGCCCGTCCGGAACGGCAGCCACCCCGTGGAGCACCGGGAGCCCCTCGACGCGGCATCCCGAACCGGCTCGGGGGGGGACCCCGCGGCAGGGGCGCGCGCG
>NZ_AGVX02000845.1 GCF_000239155.1 Actinoalloteichus spitiensis RMV-1378 | reverse complement strand
CCGCCTGCTCGTCTCGGCTTCCCTCCCACGGGGTGAACGTGCCTCCCCGTAGGCTCCCGGGTGTGATCCTGCCTTCGCGTACGAGTCCGGCTGCTATTCGACCTGCCCGGCTGATCTGCTGGTCCCAGGGAACCCCGCCCACGTCGACCAGTATGCCGATTATCGCGGTCATCGAAAGGTAGTCGATTTCGGCAAGATCGCATATGGATTCGCGGACCTCGTGGTCAATGTCCATCTGGTTCGTTCCTTGCTGTGACGTGCGCTTCGAAAAAATTTCTGTGCGCATCCTTGATGTCTAGCGTGGGCTTGTTCTTCGTTGATTTCGTAATGCCCCGTAAGTCAACAGTGGTCCCGTCGGAATGTTCCAGCATCATGCCGCCGTGAGTGTGGCGTGCAACCTGCTGTGCGCGCTAGTATTGAGTTTAGTTGAATCCGTAACTCCGATGAAGAAGGCGGCACGGGAACTGTGAAAGAATTTCAGTGGCGTAAGAGTAGTTACAGTGGAGGGTCTGCCAACTGTGTTGAAGTGGGGATATCCACCGGTCTCGCGGCTGTCCGTGACACCAAGAATCGTGACGGTGGGACGCTGGTCGTC
>NZ_AGVX02000846.1 GCF_000239155.1 Actinoalloteichus spitiensis RMV-1378 | reverse complement strand
GACCAGTACGTGGTGGGCTACCCATACCACCCGCAGCCGGTCCCCACCAGCACCACGGCCGAGGAGAACACGCGATAACGGGCCTCGTTGCAGGTCCAACCCTGCCTGCGCCGCGACCACCGCCCGCTGCCACATGTCATCAGCGGTGTCCTCGACCGGTAGGTCCACTACCTGGATGACCTCGTCCAGGTCCACCTCGGGCAACACCACCGGTGTCCACGCACCCGCCGTGTCCCTGCGCAGCACCATGCGCAGCGCGTCGTGGTGCTCCACCACCGC
>NZ_AGVX02000847.1 GCF_000239155.1 Actinoalloteichus spitiensis RMV-1378 | reverse complement strand
GGTGACGGCCAGCGGGAAGACCGACCGCCGCGCCCTGCCCGCACCCGTTCTCGAGGAGAGTGCCTCCTACATCGCTCCCCGCAATGAGGTCGAGGAGATCATCGCCCTGCACTGGTCGGAAGTCCTCGGAGTCGACAAGGTGGGTGCGGAGGACGACTTCTTCCGTCTTGGTGGAAACTCCATCCAGTGCATTCAGGTCCTTTCCCGAGTCAGGACGACTTTCGGTGTGACCATCTCACCTCGTGCCTTCTTCGCAGGGCCGACTGTCGCCAGCCTCGCCGTCATGGTGGAGGAGGAGGTCCTGCTGGAACTCGAGAGTTCCGTGACGACCGAAAGCGGTGGTGAGGGTACAGCGGGGTGACCAGGATGAGTCCGATGTGGGGGCTGTCGTCGGTACGGGGGCGTTGCCGATGGGTGCGGAAGTGACATAGCAGCCACTTGTCCTGGCCGGCCAACTGTGAGTACCTGAGGGGAACGGACCGCATGGTGACGACGTCGACGGGCGGAAACGAGCGGGCTGACCAGGGTGGTGACCAGCCAGAACCCGGGCGTTCCTCGGTGCGCCCTTCCGACTGCCTGCACCACCTCCTCGAACGGCGGGCGGCGATGAGTCCTCTGTCGACGGCGGTGACCTCCGAGGCGGACTCGATTTCCTACTCCGAGCTGAATTCCCGGGCCAACCAGGTGGCCCGGGCGGTACTGGCAAGGGGAATCCGCCCTGGAGACCGGGTGGGGCTGTGCCTGGACAGGTCGGTGGATCTGGTCGTCGCGCTCGTCGGTGTCCTCAAGACAGGTGCGAGCTATGTGCCGATGGATCCGCGCTATCCCGCTGACAGGCTGCGGTACACAATGGACGATGCGGGAATCCGTCTGGCGATCGGGACCTCGGAGACGGTGCCGAGTCTTCCCAGTGCTGTATCCGTGTTGCGAATCGACGAGGAAACGGCGGCAATCGCCTCCTTCCCCGACGGCGACCTCAGCGACGAGGAGCGGGGCGGCCGGGTTTCTCCCGACAGTGTCGCCTACGTGATCTACACGTCCGGGTCGACCGGACGGCCGAAG
>NZ_AGVX02000848.1 GCF_000239155.1 Actinoalloteichus spitiensis RMV-1378 | reverse complement strand
GGCTGCCGGGGCCCGACGAGCCGGCGGTTACCGTGGGCCGCTATGGACGTCTTCGTCGTCGAGCACCCCCTCGCGAGAGCCCGACTCACCACCATGCGGGACGCGCGCACCGACAGTGCCGCCTTCCGCTCAGCCCTGCACGAGCTCACCCTCATGCTGGTGTACGAGGCAACCAGGGAAGCCCAGGTCAGGACCGAGAAGGTGCACACCCCGGTGGCGATGGCCACCGGCTACCGGCTGGCCAACCCGC
>NZ_AGVX02000849.1 GCF_000239155.1 Actinoalloteichus spitiensis RMV-1378 | reverse complement strand
GAGACGATCCGCACCAGCTGGGAGGAGCCCATGCCCGCCGCCGACCAACCCCGCAACCGCGCCGAGCGCCGACGCTCGGCGAAGAACCAGGCCGAACGGTTCGACCGAGGGGGACAGGCCATGACCAGCCAGTCCCGTCGGTTCGACGCGGTCAACCCCCGGCAGCACGCCTTCCGCCGCCGGGGTTGATCCGTCCGGGTACGGCCCTCCCGGGCGTGCCACGGGGGGCAGCCGCCGCTCGCCCGTTCGGCCGAGTGAGCCGCGCCCATCGTCCTGCCGGGAAGATGAATGACGGGCCGCCTCGTCGGCGGCTCACCGGCACGCATCAGGAGGGGGCGGCATGGACGAGGGGACTCTGGTGATGACCGACGTGGTCGCGGATCGGGACGCTCTGGTGGACCAGTTGTCCCGGGTCGTGCAGAGCGCTCTCCTCGATCCGCTGGCCGCCCTCCTCAGTCGCCAGGAGGTCGACGACAGGCTGTCGGCCCGGATGCGAGAGGAGGTCGACCGGTGGGCGGACGACTTACTCGGTGAGGACCAGCACGCCGCGCGGTCCACGGCCGTGCGGCTGGTGTTCGCCTTGTACCCGGGGGCCGGCCCGTTCGATCCGCCCGCGTCGTGGTGGCGGACCCCGTTCGGGCAGGCGGTGGCTCGCACCGTCGGCCACCCGACCGCGCTCGCCGTCTCCTACCCGGTGGCGGCGGCGATGCTCGGTCTCGGCAGACGTGAGGTCCACGACCTGGCGCTGCGGGGTGTGCTCGACCGTCATCCGGACGGCGGGATCACGACCGCGTCAGTCCGGGCCGTGCTCAACCGGCAGCCGCGCCGCTCCTCCTGAACCCGCCCGGTGCGCGGGCACCGGGGGAGGCCCCTCCCCGTCCGCCCGTGGGCGGCGGCCGGCC
>NZ_AGVX02000850.1 GCF_000239155.1 Actinoalloteichus spitiensis RMV-1378 | reverse complement strand
GACCTCGTCGCGCCAGTGGAGGGAGGTTCCGCGCGGATTCCGGGAGGAACATGGCCGACACCACTCGGAGGCGGGAACATCCGGGTGGATTCGACCGTTCTGTGGCCATGCGTCCTGCCAGTCCTGAATTGACCGAGTTTCACGCGGTTCTCACGCGGAATGATTTCGTCGTGGTCGCGGGACTGCCAGGCGCCGGAAAGAGCACATTGTTGCGGAACGCCGAGAACGCCGTGGGAGCGGTCATTCTCGACTCCGACCAGATGCGGAGCTGGCTGGGGGCGTCGCTGCCCTCGTGGGTCGGCTACCGCTGGTACCGGCCGCTGGTGCACCTGTCCCACCACGCCCGCATCGCGGTGCACTGCGCGCTGAGCGCGCACCCGGTCATCGCGCACGAGCCGGCCACCCGGGCCGGTACCCGGGCGATCCTGCTCCTCGTCGGCGCGTTGACCGGCCGGACGTGTCACTTCGTGTGGGTGACGGCGCGGGTGGGGGAGGCGTTGGAGGGACAGCGGTCGCGTGGCCGCGTTCTGGGGCGGCCCTCCTTCGCGCACCACGTGCGCCGGGCCCGTCGGGTGGAGCGGGCCCTGCGGGCGGGTCGCATCCGGGGGTGGCGGTCGGTGACGGTGCTGAGAAGGCCGGCCACCGGGGCCCGGCTCGTCCTCCGGAGCCGGTAGCCACCGGTGCATCCCGTCCACTTCGGGCTTCCCTCCCCGTGCGGCTCCCGGGCCGCGCGGCCGCGTCCGGGCGGCCGGCCCGATGCAATGGCGCGAGCGGGTCTTTCCGGTAGCGCGCGGGCGCGCCGCTGACCCGGCGTCCACCCGTGGGGCACGGTGACCACGGCCGGGCTGAGGCCTACCCGGAGGTCGGGGGCGGGGACGGCGCCCGCCCGAGCGGCAGGGCCTGGCCC
>NZ_AGVX02000851.1 GCF_000239155.1 Actinoalloteichus spitiensis RMV-1378 | reverse complement strand
CCGCCGAGGCGGACCGCGAGCTCGACGAGGCGGCCACCGAGATCGCGGGCCGGGCGATCGAGATGGGGCAGGCCCAGCCGGTGCTGCGCGCGGCCGGGCACGGCACCACCGGCACCCCGCGCATGCGGCACGCGCTGGACGAGCACCGCACGCGGTACCGCAAGGGGTTGCGCCGCTCGCTGGTGCCCGACCTGACCTACACCGCCGTGGTGATGGTGGGATTCGTCGCGGTGCTGGTGCTGGGCGCGCAGTTCCTGCTCAGCGGCACGTTGCAGGTCGCGGACGCGGTCGCGCTGCTGGTGCTGGCGGTGCGGTTCCTGGAGCCGCTGGGCACGCTGACGGAGCTGCTGGGCACCCTGCACGCGATGGACAACTCCGTGACCCGCGTCGAGTCCATCCTGTACACGCCGGCGTTGAAGCACCACCCGAGGCCGGTGCGGGAGTTGAAGGACGCGACGATCGAGTTCTCCGACGTCACCTACTCCTACGGGGGGACACCAGCGCTGTCGGGGGTGTCCTTCCGGTGCCAGCCCGGCACGACCACCGCGCTGGTCGGCCCGTCCGGATCGGGCAAGACCACGGTCACCCGGCTGATCGCCCGGTTCTTCGACGTGGACTCCGGCAGCGTGCGGGTGGGCGGTGTGGACGTCCGCGAGCTCGACCACCAGGTCCTGCTCAGCGACGTGGCCATCGTCTTCCAGGACGTGTACCTGTTCGACACGACGATCGAGGAGAACCTGCGGATCGCCCAGCCCGACGCCACCCACGAGGAGTTGGTGGCGGCGGCACGGGCGGCCCGGCTCAACGAGGTCGTGGCCCGGCTGCCGCAGGGCTGGCAGACCAAGGTCGGCGAGGGCGGCGCCCAGTTGTCGGGAGGAGAACGGCAGCGGGTGTCCATTGCCAGGGCGTTCCTCAAGAAGGCCCGGGTGGTGCTGCTCGACGAGGCCGGGTCGGCCCTGGACCCGGAGAACGAAGGCGCGATCAGCGAGGCGATCGCGAACCTGTCGCAGGACCCGAACCGGACGGTGATCGTGATCGCGCACCGGCCCGCGACGCTGGCCACCGCCGACCACGTGATCGCCCTGGACGGGGGCCGGGTCTCCGAGGCGGGGACTCCGAGCGAGTTGCGGGCCACCGGCGGCACCTTCGCCCGGTTGTACAACCAGTACGAACACGCGAGGAGCTGGCACATCGGGGCGGCTCCGGCCCCCTGATCCGCCCGCCGACGTCCCGGCCGGAGGTGCGGCATCCGGCCGGGACGTTCCCGAGCGGGCACGGCGCGCTGAGGCGGCCCGCCCGGTGCCCGGTGCGGGCTGTCGGTGCCCGCGTCGACGCCCTTCTCCGGGATCTACCCGTCAGGTGGGGGAGAATGCGGAACGCCCGTGCGGGGCCGGTGGAGTGCCGACGGGAATGGGCCGGTGGTTGGCCCCGGGATGACCGTGCCGTTGGCGCGGTTCCCGTTTTCGGCCGAATCCCGCAGGATCTCTCGCGAAATACTCGACCACGGGTCGTCGGCGGGGGCACCGGGAGGGGTTCGACCATTCCCGCCGCCGGCTCCTCCTGCGCTCGGCAGTGAACTGCCCGGGTCGCGGGATGGGGAACCGCACCCCCGGTGCGGGTCACGGCGTGCGTGGCGCACCGGCGGACCGCCGCCAGCCGGCGCGGCG
>NZ_AGVX02000852.1 GCF_000239155.1 Actinoalloteichus spitiensis RMV-1378 | reverse complement strand
CACGGGCGGTCGGATCACACGATCCGACCGCCCGTTCCCCGTTGGTACGTACCCGCGGGGATGTGGCTCATCGCCTCGCCACCTGCCGGCCATTCCGACAGCCGCGTGACGTGCGTCGAATACCACTGCCCGCCTCATCACCACCTCACGCGAGGACAGGGACGCCGCCAGGGGCAGGTAACCAATGCCCCGTCACACATCGTGCGGAGGCTCCGCCCCAGGTCCTCCCGCAGGACTGTGGCAGCTTGGCCCGTTTCACGCCGTGACGACCGGTGACGCTGCTACCGTGCTGTTGGCCCGCCGCCAAGGGCCTGACGCGAGGGGACGTGCGGGCCAGCGAGAGGTCCGAGCAGCCTCGGGCGCCCGCACGATGTGCTGTTGGTTGACGATCTCCTGGGGGAGGAACCGCCGTGAGCGGCAGCTACGAAGTGGACCCGGAGGCCCTGCCTGGGCCGTCGCGGAACTGAAGGCCGCACGGGACGTAGCCCTGGACCTGGAAAACCCGGGAACTGCTCTCGGCAAAGCGCTCCACGCGGGGCGATGACGGCGTGAGCATGAACGCGGGAGAGCAGCTCGCTCGATTGGGCGGCGATCCAGGCGAAGGATCACTCGCCACGACCGCGGCCAAGCTCCGCGAGGAGCTTGACAACACCATCGTTGCTTTCGAGCACATGCTTCGGGAGTACCTGGAGCTTGAGCGGTCCGCCACCCTACCTGAATACGACGGCGAGGTCAGCCAGATCAGCCTGCCGCCCGACTACTGGGAACGACAGGCCCTGAACAACGGTCGTCGATCCGGCGGCGACTACGTCGCCATCTGAGACAAGGAGAGCTTTCCGTGCAAAAGCACAATAGGCGTTTCGCGGGAGCACTACTCCTGGCGACCACCTTGGTTCTCGCCTCCTGCTCACCTGAGAACGAGCCGGAGCTACATCCCACTAGCGCTGCCGCCGAAGACACTGCCGCCTCGAGTGCTCCCGAGGAGCCGACACGGGAAACAGAGCTGCTCGCCCCCCCCGTCTCGAGCCCACTTGACGCGACCAACATCGAGGCGTGCAATCTGATTTCCGCCCAGTCGGCCACCACTCTCGGATACGACGCGGGTTCAGCTAAGATGATCGATGACGGGATGTGCCTATGGAATTCCAATGAGAACGCCGGAGCCATGGTTTCCCTTCGTACGAACATCGGTGAGGGCGGCCTGTCCGCGATCTACGAGATCCGCGACACTTATGCTGTCTTCGACGAAATGACTGTCGGGAACTATCCCGCGGTACACGCCCACACCATCGAAGATGAATCGCGATGCGTGCTGTACACCGGCATCGCCGACGATCAATACTTGGCCACGGACTTCATCCGGAACACGCTCGACAGTTTCGACTCATGCCAGGCCGCGATCGAATTCACCGAGGCAGCGATCACCGACCTTCCAGCGGCCTCCTAAGGGGACTTCGTGCACCTCGAAACCACGTGTGAAACATTCGCCGGCAGGAACGCGAAACAGCTTCGCCAGGACATCACCGGGGAAGGCCACGGCGGCAACTCCAGCGACGTCTACGGCGAGTGGAGCGATGTCTCCATCCGCTTCTCCGAACTCGCCGACCACATCAAAACCTCCCTCGCCCGAGCAGCCGACGCGCACCAGGGCGAAGCGGCCGACACCTCACGAGCCGCCACCCTCCCTCTGGTCACCTACGCGGAACAAGCCAAGGACCAAGCACAGGCAATCGGTTCCGGCGTCTCCTCCCAAAGCACCAGCCGCAATATCGCCGTCCTCAACATCCCTGAGGGGCGGGACGAGCCGAAGAAGGAGGGCTTCGA
>NZ_AGVX02000853.1 GCF_000239155.1 Actinoalloteichus spitiensis RMV-1378 | reverse complement strand
CCATGAAGACGCTGACACCGCACTCCGCCGCCAGGTCGACGACCCGTTGGTGCAGGTTCTCGTCGATGTCGAAGGTGGCGGTGTCGCCCCGGTAGTCGGCGATGGCGGGGCGGGGGCGGTCGGTGGGCAGGTCGAGTCCTTCTGGCAGTTCGGCCAGTGCGGTTCGCCAGTAGTCGAGTTGCTGGGAGATCGGGCTGTCTGGTTCGTCCTCGCTGCCCAGC
>NZ_AGVX02000854.1 GCF_000239155.1 Actinoalloteichus spitiensis RMV-1378 | reverse complement strand
GACCGGGCGGCGTTACCAGCCCCGGAGTTCCAGCCCTCCCAGGGCTACGTGGCACCCCGCACCGAGGTGGAGCAGGTGCTGTGCGAGGTGTGGGCTGAGGTACTGCGGTTGGACCGGGTCGGGGTGACCGACAACTTCTTCGAGCTGGGTGGCGACTCGATCCTGAGCATCCAGGTCGTCTCCAGGGCCCGTCGCGCCGGCCTGTCCACCCTCTCCACCCGGGACATGTTCCAACGCCAGACCATCACCGACCTCGCGGCCGGCCTGGACCTGGCACCCGAGGAGGACACCACACCGGTGCCGCGGGGTCCGGTGTCGGGCCCGGTGGAACCAACCCCG
>NZ_AGVX02000855.1 GCF_000239155.1 Actinoalloteichus spitiensis RMV-1378 | reverse complement strand
GTCCACGCTCGCCGAGGCGGGGGACGCCTGGGCGGCCCGTGCCGGGGGCACCTCGGGGGCGCTGTGGGGGGCCGGGCTCCGGGCCTTCGGTGCCGAGCTGGGGGACGACCGCGCCGTTGACCACGCCGCCGTCGTCGCCGGGGCGCGGGCGTTCCTGGAACGCGTCCGGCAACTGGGCGGGGCCGCCGTCGGTGACAAGACGATGCTCGACGCGCTGGTCCCGGCCGTGGAGGCCCTGGAACGGGGCGCTGGTGGCGCGGCCGCGTGGACGGCCGCGGCGGAGGCGGCCACCCGGGCGGCGGAGGAGACGGCGGAGCTGGTCCCCCGGGTGGGACGGGCCCGACCGCTGGCCGAACGCAGCGTGGGCACACCGGACGCCGGGGCCGTCTCGATGGCCCTCGTGGTCCGAACCGTCGCGTCGATGGCGGGGAACGAAGGGGAAGGGGAACGGGTGTGAGCGAGAACCCGGTGTGGAGGATCGTGGTCGGCGCGGACGACGCCGGCCTGGCCTACAAGGACGTGCTGAAGGCGGACCTGGCGGCCGACCCCCGGGTCGCCTCCGTGCGCGATGTCGGCGTCACCGAGGCGGACGGCACGGCTTATCCCAACATCGCCGTGGCGGCGGCCGAACTGGTGGCCCGGGGGGAGGCGGACCGGGCTTTGCTGGTCTGCGGAACCGGCCTCGGGGTGGCGATCAGCGCGAACAAGGTTCGCGGCATCAGGGCGGTGACCGCGCACGACAGCTTCTCGGTGGAGCGGTCCGTGCTGAGCAACAACGCCCAGGTGTTGACCTTCGGCCAACGGGTCGTCGGGCTGGAGCTGGCGCGGCGGCTGGCCAGGGAGTGGTTGGGGTACCGGTTCGACCCGTCCTCGGCGTCGGCGGCCAAGGTCGCCGCGATCGCCGACTACGAGGCGACGGGGAGCTGCTGACCGGGTTGTGGAAGGGGCGGCCGGCCGGGAACGTCGAGGTCCTGCT
>NZ_AGVX02000856.1 GCF_000239155.1 Actinoalloteichus spitiensis RMV-1378 | reverse complement strand
GGCTGCGCCGGTGCGGTGGGCGTCGGCGAGGGGCCGGAGCTCGGTTCGGAAGGCGGGGGCGCGGAGGCGCGCGGCGGCGCGGGGAGCGCGGTGGTCGGACCGTCACCGGCCGGCGCGTCCTCCAACGGCAGCGAGCCGGAGAGCGAGGTGGACGACGCCGGGACCGGGTCGGCACCGGGGGACGGCCCCCCGGGGCGCGGGCCCTGCCCCGGACGCTGCTCCGCCGCCGCGCCACGCTCGTTCACCGGCAGCACACCGCGCAGGGAGGACTGTCCCGCCGGCGGCTGCCCCTGGGGCGGGGTACGTGGCGGAGCGGCGGGCGGAGGCGGTTGCCCGGCCCGACCCGACTGTGAGGATGGCCACGGAACCTGGCCCTCCAACCGTGGTGAGGCTGACACAGGCTGCTGTTCCGCCGGGCCACGGGGTACGGTGCCGTCCGGAAAGCGGTCCCGTGAGCGGTCCTGCGCACCGTCGGTCCGGCCTGTCGGCCGGTCGTCCGGTGGCCTGGGCGCACCTACCGGTGGTTGTCCGGTTCCGGACACTCGGAGCTCCTTGACAGTCATTCGGGCAACACGGGACTGGAGTGACATCCGCGACGGCGGCTCGGACGCGGCTTCGACGAAGTTCGCGTTCCAGACTAGGACGCGGGCACCAGCAGGACGCACGGTGCGGTCGGCGCGCCGCACCCACACAGAACAAGCGAGGATCCGAGTGGAGTTCGACGTCACGATCGAGATTCCCAAGGGGGAGCGGAACAAGTACGAGATGGACCACGAGACGGGTCGAATCCGTCTCGACCGGACCTTGTTCACCGCGACCCAGTACCCGGCCGACTACGGCTTCGTGGACAACACGCTGGGTGAGGACGGCGACCCGCTCGACGCGATGGTGCTGGTGCAGGAACCGACCTTCCCCGGCTGCCTGATCCGTTCCCGTGCCATCGGGATGTTCCGGATGCGGGACGAGAAGGGCGGCGACGACAAGGTACTGTGCGTCCCCGCTGACGACCCCCGTTCCGAGCACCTGCGGGACATCCACCACCTCGCCGAGTTCTACAAGCTCGAGATCCAGCACTTCTTCACGGTCTACAAGGAGTTGGAGCCGGGGAAGAGCGTCGAGGGCGCCATGTGGGTCGGGCGGGCCGAGGCCGAGGCCGAGATCAAGCGGTCCTACGAGCGGCTGAGGACGACGGACCACTGAGCCGCCGGTCCGCACCCACCGCGCGGTGCGGATGAGGCAGGGTGGCGTGGCCCGACGGGCCACGCCACCCT
>NZ_AGVX02000857.1 GCF_000239155.1 Actinoalloteichus spitiensis RMV-1378 | reverse complement strand
CCCGCCGAGGACCGACGCCGACGACGTGTCGACCGTGCTCCCGGAGTTTCGTGGCGAGCGGGGAGAAGTCGCTGTCACCGGTCGCCACCACGACCGTGTCGAGGTCCGGGTGGATGAGGAGGGCCTCCATCGCGTCGACGGCGATGCGCATGTCGGCGGCGTTCTTCCGGCCTGGCCCGTGGCCGACCTGGACCAGGTCCACGCCGGCGTCCTCGA
>NZ_AGVX02000858.1 GCF_000239155.1 Actinoalloteichus spitiensis RMV-1378 | reverse complement strand
CGGGTCTCAGCGCCGGGGCGGGCCGAGGGGGGTGGACCGGGGTTCCCGGCGTCTCACCGGGCGCCGGCGGGGGTCGCGGGGTGCTCGCTCGCCCTGACCCAGGAGGGCTGACCGCAGTGGGGCTGCCACGTACCGACGTGGAGCCAGCGACGGCCAGAGCGGTCGGTGACCAGGACGGTGGGCCCCACACACCGGGGGCACGGCTGCGTGGTGGAGTCCACGTGCATCGGAAGGCTCCCCTCCCCTACGCCGTTGTCTGGCGCAAGAATGAACCGGCTTCTGTCGTTCCGCGACCGCGACGGGCGTCCGCCTCGCTGACCGTCGTCGGGGTGGGTCAGCTGCTGCTCGTCGACGTGTTCCACCTTCTCGCGGTCACGCGCCGGGGACAGCGGGGAAACTACGGAGATGGCTACGGATAGTGGGAGCCTTTCGGGGGAGCCACCGTCACCGCCGAGTTTGCTCACCCGTTCAGGTGAGTCGTGGATGACACATCGTGGCCGCCGGCGCGGCTCGTCCTCGATCAGGGAAGGGGGTTCGGGCCCACGCGATTGCCGCCAAGTCTTCCCGCACCGCCTGGGCGGTGGCTGGTGCGGGGCTGAAGGGGCGGTGAGGGCGGCCGGTCGGGG
>NZ_AGVX02000859.1 GCF_000239155.1 Actinoalloteichus spitiensis RMV-1378 | reverse complement strand
GGGGGAAGGAGGCGGAGGAGTCGAGTTGGGCGCGGGCGGCCGCCGGTCCTCCGGCGGCGTTGCCCGCCGTCCCGGCCGAGGACCTCGCGGTGCTCACCGGGGGCGGTGCCAACCCGCTCGGCGGTCCCGTGCCGCCCGAGCCGGCGGCGAGGACGCCGATCGCGGACGTCCGACCGGCGGCGCACGCGGAAGAACCGGGAGGTTCCACCACGGGGTGGACGGTGACGAGCATGCCTCCGGCGCCGTGGCCCGACAGCGCGGGCGGCGCCCCGGGGACGAACACCGCTCCCGACGGTGATCCGGCCGCGTCCGCAGCTCCGGCCGCCGGTGCCGCTCCGCTGACGTCCGACCTGGGAACCATCGACCTGTCAGCGCTGGAACCGGCGCGGATCGAGGAACTGCTGCTGGCGGTGGTGGCCGAGACGACCGGCTACCCGGTCGAGGTGCTCGGACTCGACATGGAACTGGACGCCGACCTCGGTGTCGACTCCATCAAGAAGGTCGAGATGTTCTCGGCCCTGCGAGACCGGGTCGGCGAACTTCCCCAGGAGGACGTGGCCTCCTGGGCCAGGTTGCGGACCCTGCGCGAGGTCGCCGAGCGGTTGGCGACCGGCGGGGACGGGTCGACGGCACCACCGGCCGAGCCCGCGCCGACGCCGGCCGACACCGACACCGACACCGACACCGACACCGGCGCTCACGCCGGCCCCGAACCCGCCGACCCGCGGCCGCCCGACACCCTGGTCGACGCCGTCGACGAGGTCGACCGGTTCGTCGTCGGGATACGCGGTTCCGCCGCCCCGGGCCAGCCCACCCCCGGACTCGGGGACGCTCCGCTGGTGGTCACCGACGACGGCCGGGGGGTCGCCCGGGCACTGGTCGACCGTCTCGTCGGAGAGGGCTTCGAGGCGACCGTGGTCGAGGAGGTCCCACCCTCGGCCAGGGCGGTCGTCCTCCTGGACGGGCTGACCGAGGACAGCTCGCCGGACCACGCCGTCGCGCTGCACCGGACCGCGCTCGCGGCGGCCAGCCGGATGGCCGCCGCCGGGGCCGGCGAACAGGGGACCTTGCTGGTCACCGTGCAGGACACCGGGGGAGACTTCGGCCTCGCCGGGCGCCGGCCGGACCGCGCCTGGCTCGGCGGGCTGTCCGGGCTGGCCAGGACGGCGGGGAGGGAGTGGCCCCGCGCGTCGGTGCGGGCGATCGACTGCCAGTGCGGTGACCGCGCCCCCGAGGAGATCGCCGACGCGCTGTTCACCGAGCTGACGACCGGGGGCGCGACACCGGACGTCGGGCTCGGTGCCGACGGGAGCCGGGTGGTTCTCCAGTACGACCGTGCCGGCGTGGTCCCGGACGTCGCGCAGCACCGGGTCGGCCCAGGTTCGGTGATCGTCGTGACCGGGGGCGCCAGGGGAGTGACCGCCGCCGCGCTCCTGGCCCTCGCCCGGGAGCACCAGCCGCACCTCGCGCTGCTCGGACGCACCGAGCTGGCGGAGGAACCGGCCGGACTCGACGGCGCGACGGAGGAAGCCGAACTGCTCCGGCGGATCGCGGCACTGTGGAGCGACCGGCCGGGAGGCCCGCCGACCCCCGCCGAACTGGGCGCGGAGGCACGTCGGGTGCTGGCGGTGCGGGAGATCCGGGCGACGCTCGACGCCCTCACGGCGGCGGGCTCACCGGTGCGGTACCTCGCCGTGGACGTCCGGGACGCCACGGCGGTGGCGGATGCCCTCGACGAGGTCCGGCGCGACTGGGGGCCGATCACCGGTCTCGTGCACGGGGCGGGAACGGTCGCCGACGGGCTCTTGGCGGACAAGACCGACGAACGGTTCGCCAGCGTCTTCGAGCCCAAGGTCGGCGGGCTGCGAGCCCTGCTGAGCGCCACCGAGGACGACCCGCTGGAGCTGCTGGTCCTCTTCTCCTCCATCGCCGGATGTTTCGGGAACCGGGGCCAGGCGGACTACGCCATGGCCAACGAGGTCCTCAACCTGGTGGCCTCGGCGCAGCGGGTCGCCCGCCCGGACTGCGCCGTGAGCTCCATCGCCTGGGGGCCGTGGCGCGGCGGGATGATCGGACCCGAACTCGCCCACCGGTTGCGGCGGGCCGGCATCCCGCTGATCTCCCCCGACGCGGGAGCGGCCGCCTTCACCCGCGAGGTGAGCGCGGCGGAGCCACCGCACCGGGTGGTGATCGCGGCGG
>NZ_AGVX02000860.1 GCF_000239155.1 Actinoalloteichus spitiensis RMV-1378 | reverse complement strand
GCCCCCCGCCGCGGAGATGGCCGACACCGCCCGCGCGGCCGCGAAGCTGGGCGTCGGGACCGTCGTCGGTTTCACCGGGTCGAAGATCTGGAAGTACGTGGCCATGTTCCCGCCCGTCTCCCAGGACGTCATCGACGACGGCTACCAGGACTTCGCCGACCGCTGGAACCCGATCCTCGACGTGTTCGACGAGGTCGGCGTCCGCTTCGCCCACGAGGTGCACCCCTCGGAGATCGCCTACGACTACTGGACCACGAAACGGGCGCTGGCCGCGGTCGGCAACCGGGAGGCCTTCGGGCTGAACTGGGACCCCTCGCACTTCGTCTGGCAGGACCTCGACCCGGTCGGCTTCATCCTCGACTTCGCCGACCGCATCTACCACGTCGACTGCAAGGACACGAAGAAGCGCTTCGACGGGCGCAACGGCCGGCTCGGGTCGCACCTGGCGTGGGCCGACGCCCGGCGGGGCTGGGACTTCGTCTCCACGGGGCACGGCGACGTGGACTGGGAGGAGGCGTTCCGCGCCCTGAACTCGATCGGGTACGACGGGCCGATCTCGGTGGAGTGGGAGGACGCCGGGATGGACCGGCTGCGGGGCGCAGCCGAAGCGGTCACCTTCATCAGGAACCTCGTCTTCGACAAGCCCTCGGCGGCGTTCGACGCCGCGTTCAGCAACCAGAAGTGACGCGGACCCCGAACCGGACCCGAACCCCCGAGGAGACCAGATGAGACCCGACAACGACGTCGCCCTGTCCCGACGCGCCCTGTTCCGGGGCGCGGCCGGCGCCGCCCTCGGGAT
>NZ_AGVX02000861.1 GCF_000239155.1 Actinoalloteichus spitiensis RMV-1378 | reverse complement strand
CGGGCGGGGCGGGGCGGGCTGGACGGGGGACGGGGTGGTTGGGTTCACTGTGCCCGGGATATCACCCCGGGTGCCCGTCCGGTGACGGTCGGCGAGTCGCGTCGTCCGGGGGTTGGGTTCCCGCCGTTGACGCCACCCAGGAAGGCATGCCCACCGTGACAACCTCGACCACCGGGACCGAGTCGCTGTGGTTCCGGCGTTTCCACCGCACCGCCGTCAACCCCCGGGCCCGACTGGTGTGCTTCCACTCCGCCGGGGGCAACGCCAACCAGTTCCGCTCCTGGCCGGGTCTGCTGCCGCTGGACCTGGACGTGCTCGCCGTGCAGCCACCGGGGCGGCAGGACCGGATCGGTGAGCCGGTGGTGGACCGGATGTCCGAACTGGTGTCCCGGGTCGTGGCGGAGCTGGTCCCGCTCACCGACCTGCCGGTCGTCCTGTTCGGGCACAGCATGGGGGCGGCCGTCGCCCACGAGGTCACCGCGCGGCTGGAGACCGAGCACGACGTGCGGGTTCCCCTGCTGCTGGTGTCCGGCCGGGCGGGGCCGGGCCGGACTCGACCACGGGGGCTGGCCTACGCCGACGACGAGACTCTGTTGGCGGACGTGTGCCGGCTGAGCCAGCTCGACCGCGCCCTGTTCGCCGACCCCAGCCTGCGGGAGGTGGTACTGCCCTCCATTCGGGGCGACTACCGGCTGGTGGAGACCTACCGGGCCCCGGTGGACCGCACGGTGACCGCGCCCATCGTCGCCTACACGGGGGCGGCGGACCCGGTCGTCCGCGTCGAGGACGTCCGGGCGTGGGCCTCGGCGACCGCGTCCGGTTTCGACCTGCGGGTCTTCGACGGGGGCCATTCCTACCTGGTGCCGCAGGAGGCGGCGTTGGTGGCCGACGTGCGCGCCAGGATCGACCGGGTACTGGGCTGACCTGGCGGGGCTCCTCCCGGCAGCACGCCTGCCGGGGGTGGTCCGGCGCTGGCGCTCGCCCGCACCGGGGCACCCGGGCGGCGCGGGCGCCGGGTTCGGGGCGCCGTCCTCGCCGGCCCGCCCACCCCC
>NZ_AGVX02000862.1 GCF_000239155.1 Actinoalloteichus spitiensis RMV-1378 | reverse complement strand
GAGGACGTCCGGACCCGGCCGGCCCCGGGGCGCCTGGGGGCGCCGCGCCCGTCGGACCGCTCCTAGACTGCTCCCGTGTCCTCCGAGCTCATGATCGCGCCGTCCATCCTCTCCGCCGACTTCGCCCGCCTCGCCGAGGAGGCCGCCGCCGTGGCCCCCAGCGCCGACCGGCGAGGCGCGGACTGGCTGCACGTGGACGTGATGGACGCGCACTTCGTGCCCAACCTGACCCTCGGCCTGCCGGTCGTCACCTCGCTGCGCGCGGCCACGGACATCCCGCTGGACTGCCACCTGATGATCTCCGACCCGGACCGGTGGGCGGTCGGGTACGCGGAGGCGGGCGCCCACAACGTCACGGTGCACGTGGAGGCGGCCACCGACCCGATCGGCGTGGCCCGGGACATCCGGGCCGCCGGCGCCCACGCCGGCCTGTCCCTCAAGCCGGGGACCCCGCTGGACCCGTACCTGGACGTGCTGCGGCACTACGACACGCTGTTGGTGATGTCGGTGGAGCCCGGTTTCGGCGGGCAGGCGTTCATGCCGGAGGTGCTGGACAAGGTGCGCCAGGTCCGCCGGCTGGTGGACACCGGCCACCTCAACGTGCTCGTCGAGATCGACGGCGGTATCAGCGCCGACACCATCGAGGCGGCGGCCGAGGCCGGCGTGGACTGCTTCGTGGCGGGTTCGGCGGTGTACGGGGCCGACGACCCCGGGGCGGCGGTGGAGGCGCTGCGGGAACGCGCCCGCTCGGCGGTGCCCGACCGGGGCTGACGGCCGACCCGCACTGGGTCGACGCTGGTCAACCGGCCGGCCGGCCAGGAGCTCCGCCGCCGGTCGCGCCTGGTCAGCCACCGGCCCGACGTGTGAGGCCCGTCAACTGGTCAACCCGATCCTGTCCGCACGCCGTGTCCAGTGGGAGAGTAGAGGTGTGGGACAGGGTGAGCCCTCGGTCGGGCTCGTGAGGAGGCAGCACGCATCGTGTTCACCGGAATAGTCGAGGAGCTGGGTGAGGTGCGGTCGTTCGACGCCCTGCCCGACGCCTCCCGGCTGACGATCCATGGCCCGCTGGTGGCGTCCGACGCGCGCCACGGCGACTCCATCGCGGTCAACGGGGTGTGCCTGACGGTGGTGGAGACCGACGGTGTCCACTTCACCGCCGACGTGATGGCCGAGACCCTGCGCCGGAGCAACCTGGCGAAGGTCACCGCCGGCGACCCGGTGAACCTGGAGCGCGCCGTCGCGGTCGGCTCCCGGTTGGGCGGACACATCGTGCAGGGCCACGTCGACGGCACCGGCAGGGTGACCTCCCGGGAGCGTTCCGAGCACTGGGAGGTGGTCCACGTCGACCTGGACGCGGACCTGGGGCGCTACCTCGTCGAGAAGGGCTCGATCACCGTCGACGGGGTGTCCCTCACCGTGATGGGCGTCGACGAGCGCGGTTTCACGGTCAGCCTGATCCCGACCACCCTCGAACTCACGACCCTCGGCCGCCGGCAGCCGGGTGACGTGGTGAACCTGGAGGTGGACGTCCTGGCCAAGTACGTGGAGAAGTTGGCGGCCAGCCACCTCGGCGTGACCCCCGCTCCGACGACGACCGAGGTGAGCCGATGACGACGGTGGAGGACAGGACGGAACTGGAGGCGACCGTCGAGCGGGCGCTGCGCGACATCGCCGAGGGCCGCCCCGTCGTGGTCGTCGACGACGAGGACCGGGAGAACGAGGGCGACCTGATCTTCGCCGCCGAGCGGGCCACCCCCGAGCTGATGGCGTTCATGGTCCGGCACACCTCGGGCTACGTCTGCGTCGGCCTGCCCGCCGAGGAGTGCGACCGGCTCGACCTGCCGCCGATGTACCACGTCAACCAGGACCGGCGCGGCACCGCCTACACGGTCACGGTGGACGCCAGGGAGGGTGTCGGCACCGGCATCTCCGCCGCGGACCGGGCGCTGACGGTCCGGTTGCTGGCCGATCCGAGCACCGGCCCGGCGGACCTGAGCCGCCCCGGCCATGTCGTGCCGCTGCGGGCCAAGGAGGGGGGTGTGCTGCGCCGCCCCGGCCACACCGAGGCCGCCGTGGACCTGGCGAGGATGGCGGGGGCCCGCCCGGCCGGCGTGCTGTGCGAGATCGTCTCCAGCGAGGTCGAGGGCGAGATGGCCCGGCGGCCCGAGCTGGAGCGCTTCGCGGCCGAACACGACCTGGTGCTGCTGTCCATCGCCCAGCTCGTCGCCTACCGCCGCCGCTTCGAGAAGCAGGTGGAGCGGGTGGCCGAGGCCCGGATCCCCACCGCGCACGGCAACTTCCGCGCCTACGGCTACGACAGCGTCATCGACGGTGTCGAGCACATCGCCCTGGTCTACGGCGAGATCGGGGACGGCGAGGACCTGCTGGTCCGGGTGCACTCGGAGTGCCTGACCGGGGACGTGTTCGGGTCGCTGCGCTGCGACTGCGGCCCGCAGCTCGACGCCGCGCTGGCCGCGGTGGCCGAGGAGGGCCGGGGCGTGGTCCTCTACATGCGCGGCCACGAGGGGCGCGGCATCGGCCTGATCCACAAGCTCCAGGCCTACCAGCTCCAGGACGACGGCGTGGACACCGTCGACGCCAACCTCGCGCTGGGGATGCCGGCCGACGCCCGCGACTACGGCACCGGTGCCCAGATCCTGTGCGACCTCGGCATCCGGTCGATGCGCCTGCTGACGAACAACCCGGCGAAGCGGGTGGGTCTGGAGGGCTACGGGCTGCGCATCACCGGCAAGGTGGGGCTGCCGGTCCGGCCGAACCCGGAGAACCTGCGGTACCTGCGCACCAAGCGGGACCGGATGGGGCACGAGCTGGACGGGCTCGGCGGTGACGCCGCCGACACCGGTGACGGGGGAACGGGAGTGACGGCATGAGCGGTGAGGGATCGCCCGGTCTGCGTCCGGGGGACGCCGCCGGACTGCGGGTCGGGGTCGTGGCCACCCGGTGGCACGCCGAGTTGACCGGCACCATGCTGTCCAGGGCGCTCGCGGCGATCGCCGAGTCCGGGGCCGTCGAGCCGACCGTGGTCCGCGTGCCCGGTTCGGTGGAGCTGCCGGTGGTGTGCCAGCAGTTGGCCAGGACCCACGACGCGGTGGTCGCGCTGGGCGTGGTGGTGCGGGGCGGCACCCCGCACTTCGAGTACGTGTGCGACGCGGTCACCGCCGGGCTCACCCGGGTGGCGTTGGACGAGGCGACACCGGTGGGCAACGGTGTCCTGACCTGCGACACCGAGGAGCAGGCGGTGGCGCGGGCCGGGCTGCCCGGTTCGACCGAGGACAAGGGGTACGAGGCGGCGGTGGCGGCGTTGGAGACGGCGTTGACCCTGCGCGCGTTGCGCCGTGGGACGCCGTCCGCCTGAGGTGTGCCGGTCCGGCGAGCGGCCGGCGTGGAGTGTGAGGAGCGGGTGTTGGCTGAGGAGCAGACCGGGCCGGACGGCGGCGACGGGACGCTGGTGGTCCGCCCCTGGCGGGTGCGCCTGGTGGCCGTCGGCGCGGCGGTGTCCCTCGTCTCGGTGTTCACCGTGGTGGCCGTGTTGCTGAAGGAGACCCCCACCGGGGCCTTCTTCGGCACCTCCGACCAGGTCGCGATGGTGCTGTTGGGCTGCCTGCTCGCCGGGGCCGCCCTGCTGCTGGCGCGGCCCCGGTTGCGGGTCGGGCCTTGGGGGCTCGAGATCCGGAACATCCTCGCCAGCCGGACGGTGGAGTGGCCGCTGGTGCGGGCCGTGACCTTCCCGGAGGGCGTGCCGTGGGCGCGGGTCGAGCTGCCGGACGACGAGTACATCGCCGTGATGGCGGTCCAGGCCGCCGACCGGCACCGGGCGGTGCGGGCGATGCGCGAGGTCCGTCGTCTCCACCGGCGGTACACCGGCGCCGCCGATGTCGTGGAACCGGCCTCCGACGGGACGGGGCCCTCGGCGCCGTCGAGGTGAGCGCGGCGCGTGCCGTGCGGTGGGCCCGCCGAGGCCGGCTCCGGCCGTCGACGTGGTCGGGCCGGGGCGACCGCGCGCACCGGGCGGTGGGCGTCAGGCGTGGGTGCTGAGGAACTCCCGGACGGTGTCGGCGAAGCGTTCGGGGTCGTCCTCGTACAGCCAGTGGCCGCAGCCCGGGAACTCCCGCAGCGAGGTGGGTGCGGCCCTCCGCCGCACCATCTCCTGGGCGTGGTCGGCTGACAGCAGGTGGCTGTGTTCGCCGCGCAGCAGCAGCGCCGGGCAGGACGAGCCCAGCCAGTCGGGCCACCAGTCACCCACCCCGGCCCGTTGCACGGCCATCATGTCGTCGAGGTCGAAGCAGTACCGCCAGCCGCCGTCCGGTGCCGGCTCGGCGCTGGCGAGGAAGTAGTCGGGCACGGGGATGCCCGCCTCGGCGAGGTGGTCGGCGAGGGCCTGCCTGCTGGGTGCGCGCCGGGGCCAGCCGCGGACGTCGAGCACCGGCGTTGGCACCTCGGGTGGGCCGGTCACCGCCCCGTTGTCGACGACGACCAGCGCGCGCACGAGGTCGGGGTGGTGGGCGGCCAGTTGGTAGGCGTTGAGCCCCCCGAGGGAGTGGCCGAGGACGGCCACCGGGCCGCTGGCGAGCGAGGCGGCGAGGGCCGCGGCGTCCTCGACGAAGGCCCGCCGGGAGAAGTCCCCGCCCCCGGGTGAGCGGCCGTGGCCGCGTTGGTCGGGTGCGACGACGCGCCAGTCGGGGGCGAGGTCGGCCGCCAGCCTGGCGAAGATGTCCGACCGTCCGAAGGTGCCGTGCAGGGCCAGCAACGGCGGACCGTCCCCGCCCGAGTCGAGGACGGAGTGGGAACGACCGTTCAGGGTGACGGGACGACGAGTGATCACCCTCGCGACGGTAGGGGGCGTGTCCACTGGTTTTCCGCCCCTCGGTTTCGTCTGCGCTGTCCCATCAGTCATGAATGAAATTCATCCTCCGTGCACCTCGGATGCCTCCCACCACGATCTCGTCGTCAGCGGCGGCCAGCCGATCACGTTACGGTCGATCGGAGGACAGCGAGGGCGCGTCCGGCCGCGACACCGACGAGTCGGGGTCGGGCCGCCTGGCGGACGAGCGTGAAGGAGTGGAATGCGCCCCGACCGCGCCGAGGCACCCGAGGACGGCCGCTACCCCCCCATCGCCGACCACGGGCTGATCGGGGATCTGCGCACCGCCGCCCTGGTGGGCACCGACGGCACCGTCTCCTGGTTCTGCTGCCCGCGTTTCGACTCCCCCAGCGTGTTCGGGAGCCTGCTGGACGCGGAGCGCGGCGGGTACTGGCGGATCAGCCCGGCCTGCCGGGTCGCCGGCACCCAGCAGTTCTACTTCCCGGACACCAACGTCCTCATCACCCGGTTCCTCACCGAGGAGGGGATGGTCGAGGTTCACGACTTCATGCCGGTGCTGCGGGAACGGGATCCCGACCACCACCAGCGGCTGGTGCGGCGGGTGCTGGGGCTGCGGGGGTCGATGCGGATGCGGGTCACCCTCGCTCCCCGCCTGGACTACGGTCGCGATCCCCACGAGGTGCGCCGCGACCGCGACGGGTTGTGCTTCGTCGGTAGTGACACGGTGCTGGGCGTCGGAGCGACGGTCGACCTCGACGTCGACGGCCGGGGTGACGCGCACGGCGAGTTCGTGGTGAGCGCGGGGGAGACCGAACTCTTCGTGCTGGAGGCCCTGGGCAGCGGCGAGCGGGCCAACCACCACCACGCCGAGGACGCCGAGGAGCTCTTCGCGCGGACCGTCGACTTCTGGCGGGGCTGGCTGGCCAGGTCCACCTACCGGGGCCGCTGGCGGGAGAAGGTCCACCGGTCGGCCCTGACGCTCAAGCTCCTGACGCACGAGCCCAGCGGTGCCGTCATCGCGTCACCGACGGCCAGCCTCCCCGAGGACCTGGGGGGCGAACGCAACTGGGACTACCGGTACGTGTGGATGCGGGACGCGGCCTTCTCGCTCTACGCCCTGCTCCGGCTCGGCTTCACCTCGGAGGCGGACGCCTTCATGGAGTGGTTGACCGGGCGGTTCCGCCGGCCCCGGGAGGGCCAGGCCGGCCCGCTGCGGGTGATGTACTCGATCGACGGGGACGCCGAACTCCCCGAGCGCACCCTGGACCACCTGGAGGGCTACCGGGGCGCCCGGCCGGTGCGGATCGGCAACGGCGCGGCCGACCAGCTCCAGCTCGACATCTACGGCGAGATCATCGACTCCGTCTACCTGTACAACAAGTACGGAACGGGGATCTCCTACGACAGCTGGCAGGACCTCATCGGCGTGCTGGACTGGCTGGCGGAGCACTGGGACCAGCCGGACGAGAGCATCTGGGAGGTGCGGTCGGGACCGAGGGACCACACCTTCTCCCGGTTGATGACCTGGGTCGCGTTCGAGCGCATGATCCGGATGGCGCGGCAGCGCGGCCTGCCCGGCCCGTTGGACTCGTGGATGCGGACCCGCGACCGGGTGTACCGGCAGATCATGGAGCGGGGGTGGAGCGAACGCCGCCAGGCGTTCGTGCAGAACTACGACGACGACGTCCTCGACTCGTCGCTGTTGCTGATGCCGATGGTCAAGTTCTGCTCACCCACCGACCCCCGTTTCCTGTCCACCCTGGACGCGATCGATCGGGATCTCGTCGTGGACAGCCTCGTCTTCCGCTACGACCCGGAGGAGGCCCCGGACGGCCTGCGGGGCTCGGAGGGGACGTTCTCCATCTGTTCGTTCTGGTACGTCGAGGCGCTGACCCGGGCGGGCCGGCTGTCGGAGGCCCGGGTGGCCCTGGAGAAGACGTTCACCTACGCCAACCACCTCGGTCTCTACGCCGAGCAGATCGGCCTCACCGGGGAGCAGCTCGGCAACTTCCCGCAGGCCTTCACCCACCTCGCGCTGATCAGCGCGGCGGTCAACCTCGACCGGGCGATGGGCTGAGCGAGCCGGGGGCGGGCCGGGGTCCTCGGCCTGGCGGCTCACCGGTGACCGGGCAGCAGGTGGTTCGAGGTCGTGCGGCTCGGGTCGGCCGGCAGGATGCGGCGGATCGGGTAGGGCGTGGGGGTGCGCCGCCGCCACTCGCGGGGGTAGCCCAGGGAGACCTCCTCGAACCGGACTCCGTCGAAGTCGAAGGTCAGCGGGATGTGCAGGTGCCCGTACACCGCCACGGCCGCCCGGTAGCGCAGGTGCCAGTCGCCGGTGGCGGTGGTGCCGCACCACATCGCGAACCTCGGGTACCACAGCATGGTGGTGGGGCCGCGGTGCAGCGGCCAGTGCGACACGAGGATGGTGCGGCGGTCCGGGGCCACGGCGTCGAGCCGGCTCTCGGAGTAGCGGATGCGTTCCGCGCACCACGCCTGCCGGGTGGGGTGCGGGTCCGGGTGCAGCAGCATGTCGTCGGTGCCGACGACGCCGGTCTCGTGGGCGTCCCTCATGGCGGCCTCGAAGGAGAGCCCGGGCTCGCGGAAGCTGTAGTCGAAGAGGGTGAACAGTGGGGCGATGGTGAAGGTCTCGTCCTCGGTCTCCCAGTCGGGGAAGGGGTCCTCCGGGGTCAGGACGCCGAGTTCGCGGCAGACGTCGACCAGGATGCGGTAGCGCTCCTCGCCACGGGCCTTGACCGTGTCACGCGAGGTCGTCCACAGTTCGTGGTTGCCCGGCACCCAGATGACCTTGGCGAACCGCCGCGCCAGCAGGTCGAGCGTCCAGGTGATCTCGGTGACGGTGTCCCCGACGTCGCCGGCGACGATGAGCCAGTCCTCGGGCGTGTAGGGGCGGAGCCGCTCCACCACCTCGCTGTTGCCCTCGTGTGACACGTGCAGATCGCTGGTGGCGAGCAGGGACCGGGCCATCCCGGCAGGCTACCCGAGCGCGCCCGGTGGTCGGGTCCCCGTCGCGGTGGCCCGGGTCCTTCGAGGTGGGGGCGTGGCGGTGCGGGGTGCTGGTCCGGGGTGGACGCCCGAGGTGGGGCCGGGGCCGGTCAGTCGTCCCGCCGGTCCGGGGTCACCAGTGCCTCGTCCGCGCGGGCCAGGATGTCCTCGACGGTGGCGGCGGGCGTCTGGTCGGAGGTGTCCAACCAGAGCCCCTGGCGGGGGGTGTCCGCGCGGAGCAGGCCGTCGAGGGTGGCGACGTCCCAGGTCAGGTAGCCGTCCTTGGTGCGCTCGCGTTCGCGGTCGGCGATGGCCCGAGGGGTGGGGGCGAGGACGACGAGGCGCAGGGGTCGGGTGCGGAGCGTGGCCAGGAACCGGGTCAGGTCGGGTCCGATCAGGATGTCCTCGACGACGACGGTGAAGCCCTCCTCGGCGAGGAGGTCGGCGGTGTGCGCGGTCAGGCGGTGTCGGAGGCGCAGCTGTCGTCGGGCCTCCTGGGTGGGGTGGGGGGTCATGTCCTCGCGCCCGCCGCGCACCATGCGGAGGAAGGCGTCGCCGCCGACGTGGGCCGAGCGCGGGAGGCGGTCGGCGAGGGTCCGCGCGACGGTGGTCTTGCCGGCGGCCATCACTCCGGTGAGGACGAGCACGCCGGTGAGCGGGGGTGGGGTGTCGCTGGTGGAGGTGTTCGGGGGTTCGGTCACGGGCAGCAGCATCGCGCGGGGGTACCGGGGCGACAACGGGATTTCCGGTGGTGTGTCGGCGGGTGGGTGGTCCCGGGCGGCGAGGTTCCCGGGGTGGGGGTTCCGTCCGCCGTCCGCCGTCCGCCGTCCGCCGTCCGCCGTCCGCCGTCCAGCCAGCCAGCCGGGCGGTCTGGCGGGCTGGGGTGAGTGGTGTTCCGGTCCGGTGGGAATCCGCCGGACCGTTGGTTCCGGCTGATTGTTTCGAGGTGTCGGGAGTGGTCGTGGAAAGTTGACGGTGATTGCCTCGGAGCGTCTTTCCGAGGGCAATTCGCTCGCATTGCGTGGCGTGTGGCGCCCCGCTCGTGGTGCGCGCGAGAAGATGATCTTGATTTGAGCGAGCGCGTTAGTGCGCTGCGTGCACGCGGGACTCCGCAGCGTATCCCCCACATCGCGGTTATCGTTACTCCGATAGAAGGAAATTCACTGTCGACGGTCGACACCCTCCGAGGCTGGCCCTATTCGCCGTGGAGGGAAGAATGCGTGTGTGACCAGCGTGGATGCCGCATCCCGCGCTTGGCGGTCGCGGCGCGGCCGAGGTGGGACCCGCTCGTTCGGGGGATTGGGGAACCCGGAGTCGATTGCGGTTCCGTCGGTCATCCGTGTTAGAAATTCAGCCGGTGACTGACCGACCGTCGGTCACCGGGCATGGGGGTGTCCGCGCAATGCTGGGGGAGCATCCGGATCCCGTTCGCGAGTGTTCTCGTGAACGGGAACGGCTGAATCAGGTGAAGCGCGGACAGCACGACGGAGGAGACCACGTTGGTGGTACCGGCGCGGTTCGCCTCCATTCGGACAGCGTCCCATCGCGGGGGTTCCGTTTCACCGGAGGGGGGAACGGGGCGGAGGGAACGCGTCCTCGGGGGAGGAAGGTGCCTCGTGCGTGGACGGCGCCAGCCATGGGGGTGGCTGGCTGCGGCCTCGCACGGGGCACGGGCCCGGCCTCGGGTTGGGGGCCCGAGGCCATCCGCCCGGTCGGGGGTGCCGTGCGACCTCCTCATCGCGCGCGGCCCGCCGTCGGCCTCCCGTGGCAGTAGAGTCGGACGGGCCGTTCGGGAGGAGGCGCTGATGCCGTCGCAGGACCGCTGGGCCGAGGTCGACGACTACCTGACCGGGCTGCTGGTGCCCGAGGACCCGGTGCTCGACCACGTCCTGTCCGCCAGCGCGGCGGCCGGGCTCCCCCCGATTAACGTCGCCCCCAACCAGGGGAAGCTGCTCCACCTCCTCGCGGTGATCACCCGGGCCCACACGATCCTGGAGGTGGGAACGCTCGGCGGGTACAGCACCGTGTGGTTGGGTCGTGCCCTCCCCGAACACGGGCGGCTCGTCACCTTGGAGGGGGACCCGAGGCACGCCGAGGTCGCGCGGTCGAACCTGGAGGCGGCCGGGCTGCTCGGGAAGGTGGACATCCACATCGGCCCGGCCCAGCAGACGATGGCGCAGCTCGTCACGGCGGGGATGGGCCCGTTCGACCTGATCTTCCTCGACGCGGACAAGCAGGGGTACCCGGCCTACCTGGACTACTCGCTGAGCCTGTCCCGCCCGGGAACCGTGCTGATCGCCGACAACGTCGTGCGGGGCGGGCGGGTCGCGGACCCGGACAGCGGTGACGGGGCGGTGGAGGGAGTCCGGTCCTTCCTGGAGCTGGTGGCGGACGAGCCCCGCCTGTCGGCGACGGCGGTGCAGACCGTGGGTGCCAAGGGTTACGACGGTTTCACGTTGGCGGTCGTCGGCTCCTAGCCGGTGCCGAGGGCCGGGGACGGTGGCCCGGCCCGGGCGGCTCCCGGGCCGGCCGGTGGGTGGCGTAACGGGTGTCCGCCGACCCGGTGTGCTCACCCGACCCAGTCCACCCCGGCGCCGGCCCGGTACACCGGTCCGGCGCAGGTGGCGCGGAACCCCTGGTCGTGCCGCTGGTCGGCCCGAGTCCCGGACGGCCGCTCCGGCCAGGCGCGTACCAGTAGCCGGCCGCCGGGAACGTTCCGGGGGTGACCACCCGGCTGGTCTCGATGCCCGCGCCGTGGTGGCGGACGCGGCCGCGAACGAGGCGGGCGTGTGCGGAGCCGTGCAGGCGGGGAGGCCCGGGTCCGCCGTGCCGGCGCCCGCGGGCCCCGCTCCTCGGGCTGGCGGCGTGTGCGGGCGTCGAGGGCAGGAGGCCCGCCGACCGTCCCTCCTCACCCCTGTCGACCGCGACCGGCGCCCGCGCTGGAGTCCTACCGCTGCTCGCCGCGACGCGGAGCGCGGACCGGGCGCGCTGCGGCGTGCGAGGCGGGCACGGGCCGGACCGGGAGCGCCAGCGGGGCGGTGGATCTCACGGGCGCCGCGGCCCGGAGTTGTGGCAGGCTCTGCGGCGGAACGCCCGAACCGCCGACGAAGGCGAGGTCGACACCGTGGCACGTCCCCCGATGCCGGATCCGCTGGCGCTGTTGGACATCGACTCGTTGCTGACGGAGGAGGAACGGGAGATCCGCCGTGGACTGGCCGACTTCCTCGACGCCCGCGCCCGGCCCGGTGTCGCCGACCGGTTCGAGCGGGGCGTGTTCGACCGGGACCTCGCGCGGGAACTGGGGGCGCTCGGGGTGTTGGGCATGCACCTGACCGGGTACGGCTGCGCCGGGCTCGGCCCCGTCGCCTACGGATTGGCCTGCCTGGAGCTGGAGGCGGTGGACAGCGGCCTGCGGAGCTTCGTGTCGGTGCAGGGATCGCTGGCGATGTACTCGATCTGGCGGTACGGATCGGAGGAGCAGAAACGGGAGTGGCTGCCCCGGCTCGCCGCCGGGGAGGCGGTCGGCTGTTTCGCGCTGACCGAACCCGACGTCGGCAGTGACCCGGCGGCGATGCGCACGCGGGCGGTGCGGGACGGCTCCGACTGGGTGCTCACCGGCACGAAGATGTGGATCACCAACGGCGGCATCGCGGACGTGGCCACGGTGTGGGCCCGCACCGAGGACGGCGTGCGCGGCTTCCTCGTGCCCACCACGGCCACCGGGTTCCGTGCGGTGGACGTCCCCGCGAAGTTGTCGTTGCGGGCCTCGGTCACCTCCGAACTGGTCCTGGAGGACGTCCGCCTCCCCGACGCCGCTCGGCTCCCGCACGCAGAGGGGATCGGTGCTCCGCTGTCCTGCCTGAACGAGGCGCGGTTCGGCATCGTGTTCGGGGCGGTGGGCGCGGCGTGGGACTGCCTGCGCACCACCTTGGACTACGCGCTGACGCGGGAGCAGTTCGGGCGGCCGATCGCCGGTTTCCAGCTGACGCAGGGCAAGTTGGCGGACATGGCGGTCCGCCTCGGCGGGTGCGCGCTGCTCGCCGTCCACCTGGGACGGTTGAAGGAACGGGATCGGCTGCGGCCGGAGCAGGTGAGCGCGGGCAAGCTCAACAACGTGCGGGAGGCGATCGGCATCGCCCGCGAGTGCCGCACGGTGCTGGGCGCGAACGGGGTGACCTTGGACTACTCGCCGTTGCGGCACGCCAACAACCTGGAGTCGGTGCTCACCTACGAGGGCACGGCCGAGGTGCACACCCTCACCATCGGCCGTGCCCTGACGGGCATCGCCGCGTTCCGGTGAGGACCGCGCGCCGTCACGGCGTGTTCTGGGTGTTCTCCGGGTTGCCCTGGCCGGGGGGTGGGTCGTCCGCTCCCGGCGGGTTGTCGGTGTCGGGCGGTTCGGCGGGCTCGGTGTCGTCGTCGTCCGGGGGGGTGACCGGGTCCTCGTCGGTCACCTCGGGGGCCGAGGGCTGGTCGGAGGTCTCGCTGCCCTGGTCGGGGGGCGGCTGGTAGTCGTTGACGGGTGGTTGGGCGGGCGGCTGCCACCCGGGGTCGACCCCGTCGTCGACCGGCCCCAGGTCCTCGGTGACCGGGATCTCGGAGGTGGGGGCGGGGGTGGTGGTCGTGGTGGTGGTGTCGGTGCCGGTCACCGACGGGGTCTCGTCGTCGCCCCCGGAGGACAGCGCGGTCACGATGACGACGATGACCAGCACGACGGCCGCGGCACCGCCACCGGCCAGGACGGCCGGGCGCCGCCACCACTCCTCCGCCGAGGTGGCGGGCTCGGGGCGACGTGCCGGGGCGGCGGCGGTGGTGGTGGGCCGGTTCACCCGGGTGGGGTTCCCGGGGGGTGTGGCGGCCGGCACGGTCTTGGCGGGCACCGTCTCGGCGCTCGGTCCGCCTCCGACAGCCCCCATCGGCCCGGTCATGGGGCCGGTCATGGGGCCGGTGTCGGTCAGGCCGGCGGTGGTGGGGGGCGCGGTCATCGCGCGGGTGGCGGTCGGCTCCGCCGGGGTGCTGGGGGGCAGGCCGGGGACGGCCAGGACGTTCGGGGGGAGCGGGGAGCCCTCGGCGACGGCCTGGAGCGCCTCCCGGACCTCGGCCATCGTGGGGCGGTCCTGGGGCTCGGCCCGCAGCATGTGCACCAGGACGGGGGCCAGCGGCCCGGACTGCTGCGGGGGGTTGATGCGGCCCTTGGCGACGGTCTGGAGCAGGGCGAGGCTGTTGCCCTCGGTGCCGAAGGGCGGGTCGCCCTCCACCGAGGCGTAGAGGGTCGCGCCCAGGGAGAACACGTCGGAGGCGGAGACCGAGTCGTTGCCCCGGGCGATCTCCGGTGCGAGGTAGGCGGGGGTGCCCGCGAACATGCCCGTCTTGGTGACGGTGACGTCGCCGGTGGCGCGGGAGATCCCGAAGTCGGTGATCTTGACGACCTCGTCGTCCCCGAGCAGGACGTTGGCCGGTTTGACGTCGCGGTGGATGATCCCGGCGGCGTGGGCGACGCTGAGCGCCGTGGCGATCTGCGCACCGATCGCCGCCGCGCGCTCGGGGGTGAGGGTGCCCTCCTCGGCCAGCACGGTGGCCAGGCTCCGCGAGGGCAGGTACTCCATGATCAGGCAGGGCTGGCCCTCGTGCTCGGTCACGTCGTAGACGCCGATGGCGTTCGCGTGTTGCAGTCGAGCCGCGATCCGGCCCTCGCGCAGCGCGCGCTGCCGGGCCTCCTCGGCCTCCTCCGGGGTCAGTCCGGGCTGCTGGAGCAGCTGTTTGACGGCGACGGTGCGGTTCAACCGCTCGTCGTGGGCCCGCCAGACGATGCCCATGGCTCCGCTGCCGATCCGCTCATCCAGCCGGTAGCGGTCGGCGACCCTCCGTTGCTCCTGGCTCACCCGAGTCTCCCCGTCGGTTCCACCGCGACAGGTTAGAGGGCCGGCGCGAAGCCCGAACAGCCAACCCGCGTACCGGGCTCGGGGAGGCCGCCCGGATCGGGTGGGAGGGCGCGCCGTCCAGCGGGGACACCCGGGGTGCCCGGTCGGGGGCGGTGGGTGTCCGCTCCTCCCGGTGGGGACGCCGGGCGGGTGGCGACGGGCGGGTGGCCCGGGCGGCCCGGGCCAGCGGGGCGGGGCCCGATCCCGGGACGGCGGCGATGCCCCTGGCCGGAGTGCGGCCAGGGGCATCGGAGGGCGCGGTCATCGGTGGCGGTGGCGGTCCTCGCCGGGGCGGGTCGACGCGCTCGGCCCCGGCGGGGCCGGGGTGGTCAGAGGTTGCCGTACCCGGCGCCGCCGCCGACCAGCGACGGGATGGTCTGCGGGTTGTCGACGGTGTAGGAGTAGGGCGGGTCCTCGACGCTGCCCGCCGTGGCGATCTCGCCCGAGTTGTCCAGGACGTTGTTCCTGGCGACGATGCGGCCCGGGTCGGAGCTGCCGTAGCCGACCTCGGTGGGGGTGTCGACGTCCTCGAAGTAGTTGCCCTCGACGATGACGCCGGCGTTCATCGTGGAGGCGACCCCGTACTCCTTGTTGGCCCGGTAGTAGTTGTTGAACACGTGGACCTGGTCGCCGAACCGCACGCGCGGGTGCCGGGTGTCGCTGCCGTCGAAGTAGTTGTGGTGGTAGGTGACGCGCAGGTGCCCGATGTCGGCGGTGTGGTTGTCGGAGTGGCCCAGGATCATGCTCTTGTCGTGCTCGTAGACCCGGTTCCACGAGACGGTGATGAAGTCGGACTCACGCTTGATGTCGACGACGCCGTCGTGGGCGTTGGTGAAGCTGTTGTGGTCGACCCAGACGTGGTGGGTGCCTTCCTCCATGTCGATCGAGTCGTCGTTGGCGTCGGAGAAGTGCAGGTTGCGGATGATGATGTTGCTCACCGAACGCAGCTTGAGCCCGCCGCCGGTGATGTGGCCGTTGGTGCCGACGCCGATGATCGTCTTGTCGGAGCTGACCCGTTCCATCCCGGACAGCTGGATGGTGCCGTCGACCTCGATGACCAGTGGTTCGTCCCGGGAGATGTAGTCGAGGAACTCGCTGGCGTTGGTGGCGGTCACGGTGTCGCCGCCGGCGCCGCCGGTGGTGCCGTTCTGGCCGTTCTCGTTGACGCTGGCCCAGCCGATCGGCCGGTCGTCCTGGTAGGGCGCGGACCAGGGTTCGGCGGGGTCGGCGGCGGCCAGCACCGAGCCGCCCAGGACCGAACCCACGGCGAGCGCGGACAGCGCGCCGGCGGCGACGAGCCGGCGTCCGACGAGTCGTTTCCTCATGTCAGCCTCTCTCTTCTTCCGTTGTCGGAGTGAGGGCGCGGCGACCGGTGGAGGGGGGTGGAATTCGGTCCGCGGCCGGGTGCGGCGCGGGCCGGTTTCTTCCGTTCCGCTGGGTTTCCCGCTCGGCGTTTCCGCCACCGGGACCCGCGGGGTTGCGCGACCTGGACTCCGTTGTCCTGAAGGTCTCTACCAGGGGGAAAGCGTTTCCCTGTGCGATGGAGGCTACGACTCGTGTTTCCACCCTGTCAACACTCTGTTGGCAAATGATTAACCACCCGAGTTTTCGTTGCCGACATTCGGGCGCCAGTTCGTGCGACGCCTGTCAGCCGTTTTTCCGCAGGCGATTCCGCCGGGTGGTTCCCGCCTGCTGCGAACAGGGCGGTAACAATGGTTGCGGCATTCGGTGCACGCTCGGGCCGGCCTCGCACGTCACCGGTCATGCCGGGCGGCGCCCCGCCCGGCGACGGCCCATCGACGGTCTTCCACGTGGAGGAGGAACCGGTGCCGCGGGCCCGAAGGGGCGTCCGCGACAGCGGTGAGATGACGTCCTGGTCCACGATCCGCACGCGGTGCCTGAGCCCGGGGCGTGCCCCTGAAGGCACCCAATGCCCGGAGTCGGCCCAGAGGGCGCGAGCTACCGCCTGCCGAACCGTGCGACGCCCGAAGTGACCGAGCCGGGCGAGGAGGATAGCGTGGTGCTCGGATGAGAGATCAACGGCGTGATAACAACTGGGGAGCGGTACGGCCGGTGAATCCTCCACTCGGGACGGCAAACTGGCTCCGCTTTCCTCGTCCAAGACCGGTTGATCGAACTGCGGGCGAGTTGAGCATGAGGCGGTGAGCGCTGGTACCGTTACTCCATGGAATTTGTCGAAGTTGGGGGCAAAGTCATCCAGCGTCCCTCGTTCGAAGTTGACGAGTTGTTCGCCGAGCCAGCATTGTTCAAAGGCGACTTTGAGATCGAGTCGGCTCGTATTGACGAGGGTGATCAGTCAGGGGTTGTTGGAAAGGGTTCCCTCTCGGGCGCACGCGTGTTCGCCGTTGATCTGTCAAACTCCCGGTTGTCTCCACTCGGATTGTCGAGTGTCCAGTTGGAAAGCCTGGATCTATCGAACGCCGTACTCGCCGAAACGACAGCCCGCCGAGTCGAATTCCTTCGTTGTCGGTGTATCGGTCTTCAGGTGCGATTCGTGCAGGTCGCCGACATGTACGCGGAGGACTGTCGGTTTGATTACGGGTCCGTTGGCTTTGGGCAGGTAAAGAATGCGATTATCTTCCGGCGATGCTCCTTCAGGGAGACCGTCCTGTCTGGCGACCTGTCGAACGTCGTGTTTGATGACTGCGACTTGGAAATGACTGAATTTGAGGCTACTCGCGCCAATGGTTGTGATCTTACCGAATCGCGACTAATCGACGCTCGTGGGCTGTTGACCCTGCGGGGGGCCAGGATCTATGCCGAGCAGGCTGCTTCCGTCGCGAAGCAGATCGCGACGGAGGCAGGTCTAACTGTTATCGACTAGAGATCAGAATATCGTCTACTTCTTGTCCCAGTTGTCCCATCCGGGGCGGTTATCCCATCCTCCGCCCCCAGTCTTGTTGTCCCAGCTGTCGCGATTGTCCCACTTTCCAGAATGAGTAGGTTCCCATAGCGCCAGAAGTGTTCGCAGCCCTCGGTCAGAATCTCGTACCCGTCGCTCGAGGGTTTCCGTCTCCCGCAACGTGCAACACCCCCTCCATTAGTCCGATCTTGCTGTTCCGGCAGTAGTTGGTCTCGGTAATGTCGAGTCGGCCGTGTTCAAAGTAGCGGTTGGAGGGGTGTCCTCCGCCGCAGAAGTCGAAGTACGGGCAGGTTCGCTTGCAGGCATCTACGCCCCTTGCGAATTCGCGCACCCATGCTGCCTCGCTGCCTTGGCGAATGAGTTCCTCCAGTGGGGTCTCGAGGACATTTCCGACCGCGAAGCTCTCATGTGGTCTACCGAAGCCAGACAGCTCGGGGGAGATCAGGGTCACCGTTCCGTCGTAGGCCACAGTGGGAAGGGGGTCAATAGAAGTCGGGCGGCGAATCGGTCGATCGTTCAGTACGCACTCAATGTAGCCCAGTACGCGACTGATTTCGCGTACTCTTACCTCGGGATGCTTGCGCCAAGCGAGTACGAGTTCGGACCAGAAAGAGGCTACGGAGGCGCGGTCTTGGAAGTTGTTCTCCCTGTTGGCACCTTCTCGTTCTTCGATGTTGACGGCCAGGGCGGAAATTCCGTTCTCCACTACGAAGTCGAAGAGCCTGCGTGCTCGTAGTCGGGACGGATCGGAGACAACGGCGATCACCGATATGTCGCGGCCGCAGTCGGCGAGAAGACGAATCCCGCGCATTATGCGACTGTATGCCGGTGTCCCGCGCCAGTCGACGCGTTTCGCGTTATCTGTGTGGCATCCATCGATGCTCACTCCGACGTGAACGTTCCGCTCGGTGAAGAAATCACACCACCCGTCATCGATCAGCGTCCCGTTCGTTTGAATCTCCTGGTGTACGTTGAGGTCGGCGAAACAATCCATTAGGCAGCCGAGGTGACTTTTGCCGGTAGCCAGAGGTTCGCCCCCGTGCCAGCAGACGCTTATGGTGGCTTGGTCGGTCCATGGGCGAATCGAGGCGGCTACTGCCCGAGCAACGTTGACTGACATGGAGTTTCGTGACTTCCGGAATGGGAGATAGCAATAGTCGCAGTCAAGGTTGCAGATTGTGTCGGGCTGGAGAATTACGGTGTTCGGTTCAAGGAAGATACTCGGCCGGCGCGTCTTGTTCGCGAACACGTTCGCGGAGGCCTCCTCGGGTTTGGGCATGGTCAGATCTCCATCTCGTTCGATACGTCCGACACGTCGGCAGGGGTCCCGCCGGCGATCACCACGATGGGTCATGCCTCGATCTCACGTTCCGCAGAGTGCGGCGGGTCGTCAAACAGATCACGTTCCGATCTGGCTAACTTTCTCCCTGCCCTTCCAGAGGGGCCAACAACGAGGAATCCGAGCTACTTCTGATCAGGCGTCGTCGGCAAGGTGGCGGAGGTAGGTGTCGGGTTGCCGATGCGGGCCCAGTCGGCGTGGGTGAAGCTGACCCGCCCCACACAGCTGATGCCCAACTCGACCTCGGGTTCCCAGGACCAGAACCGCACCCGCGCCCACCAGGGAACGCGCCGGCGGCGGCGTTTCAGCGTGGTCGGCGGGGGAACGAACTCCCGCACCCGCCACCGCCGGGCCAGGTCCCGCATCTCGGCGATCGTGTCGGTGGTGAGGTCGTCGAACTCGGCGCAGTGGCGCACCACGGCACCGCAGAGCACGGTTCGCCGGTGGTCGAAGGTACCCACCAGGTAGCGCAGGCCGGGGGCGACGAGGGGACCGTGGCCGGTGTCGAGGTCGACGTGACCGTAGAGGCGGCCCACGATCGGGGTCCGCACCGCGCACCGGGTGAGCCAGGCCCCGGTGATCTCGTCCCCGGCGTTCCTCCCGTTCCTGCCCGCCCCGGTCGTTGCCTCGGCGGGCGAGGTCGGTTCCTCAGCAGGGTGGGCTCGGGTCTGGCGGGGTTCGGCCGTAGAGGAGGGCCGGCTCGGGGTAGTGGTGGCGGCGCGGCCGGGGGGTTCTGGCGTCTGGTTCATGGTGGTCACGTCCCACTCGGCACGGGGTCGGGCGGCAGTTGCGCGGCGAGGAGGAGCCCTGGACCGGCGTGGTTCTCGGCGGTGCGCCGGCACCGCAGCCGACCCCGTGGCCGTTCGCGGACACCGGTGGGACCGGGGCTGGGGTAGCGGGGCGGCAGGGAGTACAGGCGGCCGGCCGTGCTGACCTCCGAACGCATCGCGTCGGTGCCCAGGGCGGCCAGGACGACCTGGCCCCGGAACGCCCAGGCTCGCAGGGCTTGGGGGTAGCGGGGGAACGGACCGAGGGAGGAGCCGGTGTTGCTCGGCTCCAGACAGCGGTTGATGACGTAGTACACGAACCCGTCCTGTTCAACAGAGCAGAAGAAGGAAGCAAAAAAAAGGAAGGGGAGCGGGGGGTGGGTGGGGGTCGATCAGCGGGGGCGCAGCGAGCCGGGCGGCCGCCACCGGCGTCCCGTCAGCAGACGCGGCGCTCCCGGGGCGTGCGGTGGGGGAAGGTCCTTCAGTTCAGCGGCGACCACGCCGACCGACCCGCAGCGCCGCCAGACCAGCCCGTCGCCGTCACGG
>NZ_AGVX02000863.1 GCF_000239155.1 Actinoalloteichus spitiensis RMV-1378 | reverse complement strand
GACCCCGCCGACCGTTCCGACCGGCGCGACCGAGCCGGTCGGGTCGACGCCGCGCGGGGAGGTCTGGAGTACCGGGACGCCGGAGGTCGACGGGTCGGGCGGGGGTGGTGGCGGGGCAGCCTCCTCGCCGGCGGCGTCCGGGGCCCGCTCGCCGCCTCGGCCGCCCAGGAAGCCGTCGTCGAGCCCCCACTCCTCGCCGCTGCGGACGGCGAACTCCTCGGAGATCTCCCCCTCGGCGACCAGACTGCTCATCACCTCCTCCAGCAGGAAGGCGGAGTCCGCGGCGGACCGTTCGAGGAAGTCCCCGTCGTGCTGCCCGAGGCCGAACGGCATGTCCTCGTCGACCCCGGCCTCGCCGAGCAGTGCCTCCGGTGTCGAGAAGGTGAGCGCGGTCGGGCTGCTCGCGCCGGCGACGGGGGTCGCACCGGGCATGATGACGCCGTTCCCGAGATCCACCGCCTCGGCCAGACCGCCCTGGATCTGGGCGAACTCGGTTCGCGCGGCCGAGAACAGGGAGTCGAGACCGGCCAGGGCGTCGGTGTGCCCCGCCGCGGCGGCCTGTTCGGCGGCGTCGGCCCGCTGGGCGAGGACGACGAGCCGCCGCA
>NZ_AGVX02000864.1 GCF_000239155.1 Actinoalloteichus spitiensis RMV-1378 | reverse complement strand
GGGGGGAGCCGCACCAGCGCCCGTCGCCGGGTGGCGCCCGAGACGCGGTCGCCACCCTCCACGAGGTATCGGCACCCGGGCGGGACGGGCGCCAGCAGCGTCTTCCGAGCCGGGCCTGTGGTCCACGAAGGACTTCCGGTGCCTGCCTCGCGGTGGTCTGGGCTCGCGACGGAGCCGTCCCAGCCGGTCCGCCGTCCACGCGTTCACGTCCCGCCCGCGACCGAGCGGGTGTGGTGGGCCGCTGTTCGGTGTCCCGTGGGATCGGGTTGTCCCCATCCCCGGGTTGTCCACAGGGGAGTCCTCGGGAGGCGCGCCACGACCGCTGTCGTCCCTAGCGTTTCGGCCATGACGAGCTTCCATGCCTACGACCCGCGTGTGGAACCGGTCGTCGCCGCCCGCGACCGGTTGACGGTGCTGGCCGAGACGACGGGAGGCGACGCGGAGGAACCCCGCGTCGAGGGACGCCGGAGCACGGGGGTGCCCCGGCACGCCGCTCGTGCCACCGCCAGCGGGTGGGCGAGCAGGTGGTTGCCCGCCGGGGTGAGCGGAATCCGCCTGGACCCCGGCCGGCCGGCGGCCCTGGCGGTGGGGGCGGCCGCGCTCCTCGGGGCGGGGCTCGTGTGGTGGGTGGCGTCCCGGCCGCCGGCCGAACCCGCGCCACCGCTGCCGGTGGCCGCCGTCGCCGAGTCCGTCCCGTCGCCGGCCACCCCCAGCAGCACATCTTCGCCCTCCGCTCCCACCGAGGTGGTGGTCAGTGTGGTGGGTCTGGTGTCCCGGCCGGGGCTGGTCACCCTGAGCCCGGGCGCGCGGGTGGCGGACGCGGTCCGCGCGGCGGGCGGCCAGGTGCCGACCGCCGAGGTCGGTGAGCTCAACCTCGCACGGCGCCTGGCCGACGGTGAGCAGGTGCACGTCGGGGTGCCGCCCCCACCGGGTGCCCGGGAGGGGGTGGTCGGTGGGGAGGGGCCC
>NZ_AGVX02000865.1 GCF_000239155.1 Actinoalloteichus spitiensis RMV-1378 | reverse complement strand
AGCGTGGGAGGTACGGCCTCCAACATCACCGGGGCGGTCCACTCCAGCGAGGGGTACGCCACGCGAAAGCCCCGCGCGAGCGGGGGTGAGCCGGAGGGGCGCACGCTGGCGGCGGATTTGTTGCTGAAAGCCCCGCGCGAGCGGGGGTGAGCCGCCCACGCAGTTCAGGGCCACTGGACTGTCGACGAAAGCCCCGCGCGAGCGGGGGTGAGCCGCCAGCCGACGATTCAGGGCGCGGACCAGGCGGGAAAGCCCCGCGCGAGCGGGGGTGAGCCGGTCAAGTCGACCTTGTCGTGCCCGGGTTTCTCGATGGGGCCGCGCCGGGCACAGTCCTCGGCGGGGCTGATGAGTGGTTCCGTCGCGGTCGTGGTGTACAGGGCTGATGGGGCCGGGGTCGGTACCAGCGTGCTCGTCGTGGGGCTGGCGAGAGTTTGGGCGGCGGAGGGGAACCCCTCCGGTCACCACCCCGCGCCCGTGCCACCACGGGGCGGAGCGGCCCTCGTGGTCGACGGCGGTCGGCGAGCCCGCCTGCTGAGTGCCACGCCGGGTGGCGGGGTGCGGGGTTCTGGTACTTCGGGCGGATGGCCACCTCGGTTGCGGTGGCTGCCGTGTTGAGCCGGGGCGAGTGGGTTCCCGTGGGTCGGTGCCGGGGCGGTGTCGTGGGCGCAGGGCGGCGGGGATCACAGGGCCGGTCCGGCCGGCGGGGCACTGTCTGCCGCCCGCCGCCGGCGCTCGCCGG
>NZ_AGVX02000866.1 GCF_000239155.1 Actinoalloteichus spitiensis RMV-1378 | reverse complement strand
CCCCCCCCCCCCCCCCCGCCGCTCGGCGCTGCGCTGCACGGCCAGGGCGGCCAGGGACCCCCCGCCGAGCGCGAGCACCAGCGCCACCGCCGTCACCGCGCCGGCGGCCGGCAGGACCAGGCAGTGGGCCAGCACCACCATCGCCCCGACCAGCAGCGCCGCCGCCGGCGGCAGCAGGACCCTGGGCACCAGGTCCCGCACCTGGTCGACGTCACCGACCAACCGGGCCGCCGTGTCGGAGTCCCGGCGGCGCAGGACCCGGGCCGGCCCGAGCCGGACCAGGGCGTTCCACAGCCGGACCCGCAGCCGGCCGGACAGCCGGAACGCCGCGTCGTGGGAGACGAGGCGCTCCAGGTAGCGCAGCAACGCCTTGGACAACGCGAAGGTGCGCACCGACACGGCCGCGACGGTGAGGGTGAGCACCGGCGGTTGCCCGGCCGCGGTCGCGATCAGCCAGGCAGCGGTCCCGGTCAGCGCCACGCCCGCCGCCAGGGCGAACGCCCCGAGGACGACACCGAGTGCTGTCCGCCGGTCCAGCAGGTCCCGCAGCCGGCTGGTGGCGGAACCGGACACCGGCTCCCCCACCGG
>NZ_AGVX02000867.1 GCF_000239155.1 Actinoalloteichus spitiensis RMV-1378 | reverse complement strand
CTCTCAAGGCGGTAGCGCGGGTTCAAATCCCGTCGGGGCTACGGTCAAGGCCGAGGATTCCGTTGTCGGAATCCTCGGCCTTTTGTCGTTTCCGCATTCGTACCGCATGTCGTCACCTCGGGGCGCGGGCGGCGCCCATGTCCTGCCGGAGCCCGTCGCCCCCAACCCCGGCCGGATCTGCCGGCTCGGGGTGTCGCCGGGGTGCTGCGCGCCGCCATGCGCCTTCCTCGGTGGGCGTGATCGGGACGTGGCCACCACTCGTCGTCCCGGGTGGCCAGCGCCGAAGGCCCAAGGGTGGTGGCGG
>NZ_AGVX02000868.1 GCF_000239155.1 Actinoalloteichus spitiensis RMV-1378 | reverse complement strand
TGGTGTGGACCTTCCACCACCTGCTGCTCGACGGGTGGAGCATCTACCGGTTCTTCTCCGACCTGATCGCGACCTACCAGGCCCTGACCGAGACCACGGGTGAGAACACCGTCTCGGTGGTCCCGGTGGGACGCCGCCAGTACGGGGAGTTCCTGCGGTGGTTGACCCGGCAGGACCAGACCACCGGGCGGGCCTACTGGCGGGAGGCGTTGGCCGGGTTCGACCAGCCCACTGCCCTGCCCTGGGACCGTGCACCTGACCGGGCACACCGTTCGGAGTCCACCGCCCGTGTCCGGGTGCCTTTGACCACGGCGGGTTCGGAGGCGGTGTTCTCCTTCGCCCGGCAGGAACGGGTCACGGTCAACGCGGTGGTGCAGGCCGGGTGGGCGTTGGTGCTGGCCCGGCATGCCGGCACGGTGGATGTGGTGTTCGGGGCGACGGTGTCAGGTCGACCGGCTGAGGTGGTGGGTTCGCAGGAGATGGTGGGGTTGTTCATCAACACCCTGCCGGTGCGGGTGGTGTGTGATCCGGGGGTGCGGGTGGGGGAGTGGGTGTCGGGGGTGCAGGCCCGGCAGGTGGAGGCCCGCCAGTTCGATTACGTGCCGTTGACCGGGATCGAGTCGGAGCTGCCGGCGGGGGTGGGGTTGTTCCAGAGCCTGGTGGTGTTCGAGAACTACCCGGTTCAGGAGGCGGGGTCGGCATCCGGGGTGCGGGTGTCGGGTGTGGAGGCGGTGGAGGCGACGAACTACCCGGTGACGGTGACGGTGTATGCCCGGGACCGGGTGGAGGCGTGGTTGTCCTATGACCCGGAGTTGTTCACCGAGGACACCGCCGGGCGGGTCGCGGCCCGTTTCGCCTGGGCGCTGTCCGAGATCGCCACCAACCCCGACCGAACCCTGTCCGCTCTGCTCCACCTGGAGTTCGCTGGACTGCCCCCGTTGGACGAGACGACCACCGGCAAGATCCCGATGTGGCCGAGGCCTGGCCAGACGCCCGAGATCGCCGCGACCGAAGTGTTCGCGGGAGACGGGGTCCTCCGAGCGAGTACCCGGTCCGGAACGGTCGAGACCGTGGAGATCGCCCGTGTGCTGGCTGGGCACCACACGCTCTCCGACGCCGCGGTCGCCCTGCGGGATGTACCAGACCAGGACGATCGGCTCGTGGCTTACGTCGTACCGTCCGACGACCAGGTTCCTGACACCGGTGAGCTCCGGGAGCACGTACGTGCCTCGCTGCCGGACTCGGTGGTGCCGGCCGAGTTCGTGGTGATGGCGAGCCTCCCCGTCACTCCGGACGGGGAGCTGGACCTCGCCGCCCTGCCCATGCCGACCACAGAACACCGGCTCGACTACCTGGCGCCGCGAACTCGGACCGAGGAGGCACTCGCAGCTGTCTGGTGCGACGTGCTCGGAGTCGACCGGATCGGGGTAGAGGACAACTTCTTCGACCTCGGTGGCGATTCGATTGTCAGCCTGCGGGTGGTCGCGAGGTTGCGTCCCAGGATCCAGGCGGACGTGTCCCCGAGGCTGCTGTTCGACCACCCGACCATCGCGGAACTCGCTCCCGTCCTGGACGTCGAGGCAGGTGGGGAGAGGGCGGGTTCTCCCGGGCCAGCCTTGGTGCCGGAGACCAGCGGTGACACCGCTCCGCTCTCCTTCGCGCAGCAACGGCTGTGGTTCCTGAACGAGTTCGCCCCGGACAGCGTCGAGTACAACTCCGGAATCGCTTACCGGCTGTCCGGAGATCTGGACCTGGCCGCGCTGGGAGCAGCCCTGTCCGGCGTTCTGATCAGGCACACCGCGCTGCGGACGACTTTCGAGTCGGTGGACGGAGTTGGGCAGCAGCGGATCCACGCGCAGCGGGACGTGCCGATCCGACTCGTCGAACTGACGGGTACGACGGTCGTGGACCGGGCCGCCGAGCTCCACCAACTGCTGCGGTCCGAGATGAACACACCGTTCGACCTGGCTACCGGGCCTCTGCTGCGGGTCCTGTTGGTCCGTGAGGAGGAGGACCGGCACGTGTTGTCGGTGACGATGCACCACATCGTCACCGATGGTTGGTCGATGGGAGTGTTCCTCAGGGACCTCTCCGCCCTGTACGCCGCGGCGGTTCGTGGCGAGCGCGCCCAGCTGCCCGAACTACCGGTGCGGTATGTGGACTGGGCGGTGTGGCAGCAGCGGAACGCCTCCGGTCCCGACTGGGAACGGCACCTCGACTACTGGCGGAACCAGCTGACCGGTCTGCCGGTGTTGGAACTGCCCACCGACCACCCCCGACCGGCGGTGCGCACCGGTGCCGGTGCGGTCCACACCTTCGAGGTCCCGGCCGGAGTGGTGTCCCGGCTGACCTCGGTGGCCCGGGACGGGGAGGCCACGCTGTTCATGGCGTTGGCCGCGATCACCCAGCTGGTGCTGTCCCGGCATTCCGGGCAGGACGACATCGCGGTGGGGACGGTGGTCTCGGGCCGGGACCGGGCCGAGGTCGAGGACGTGGTCGGGTTCTTCGTCAACACCGTGGTGCTGCGTTCCCGGGTCGAGCCGGGTGGGTCGTTCGCCGCGTTGCTGGCGCGGGTCCGGGAGACGGTGTTGGGGGCGTTCGCGCACCAGGACGTGCCTTTCAGCCGGTTGGTGGAGGAGTTGGTGCCCGAGCGGGACACCAGCAGGACCCCGTTGGTGCAGGCCCTGGTGGTGTTGCAGAACATCCCGGCCACGCCCGCCGAGTTCGACGGGTTGCGTGTCGAGCCCTGTGACCTTCCTCGGGAGGCAGCACAGTTCGACCTCAGCCTGGAGTTCCGGCCTGATCCGAGTACCGGCGGGCTCGTCGGCGAGTTCGAGTTCAGCACGGACCTGTTCGAGGTGGACACGATCCGCCGG
>NZ_AGVX02000869.1 GCF_000239155.1 Actinoalloteichus spitiensis RMV-1378 | reverse complement strand
CCAGCCGACCGTGCCACGGCACGACCGCCGCGTAGCCGATCGCCGCCGCGCCGCTCACCCCACCAGCATGTGCGGTGGAGCCCGGGGTCCGTACCGCCAGCAGCAGCACTGCCGCCGAGTACTTCTGGAACGCCAGCCGGGAGGGCACACCGAGGGCTACCATCCAGGAAAGCCCTGGTTGACCAGCGAGTTCCCGGTGGCGGGCCGGCAGGAGTCGTAGCGGCCAGCCCCGGCTGGCCGCTCGTG
>NZ_AGVX02000870.1 GCF_000239155.1 Actinoalloteichus spitiensis RMV-1378 | reverse complement strand
GGGCTCCCCGGTGCGGAGCCGGTGGCGAGCCCGGCGGAGCTGGTCGGCGGCGCCGGGTACCGCGCCCCGGCCCGCCGGCCGCGCCCGCCCCTGCCGGTCGAGCACGGTGGACGATCGGCCACCCCGACCCCGGTCAGAGCCAACCCCGCCGGGTGAACAGCAGGTAGAGCGCGACCGACGTGACCACGATCAGGATCGAGGACGTGGCGAAACCCCCGTGGTCCAGGTAGCCGGGATAGGGCAGGTTCTGGCCGTAGAAGCCGGTGATCGCCGTCGGCGCCGCGATGATCGCCGCCCAGCTCGTCACCTTCTTCATGACCACGTTGAGCCGGTTGCCCTGGAGCGCCAACTGGGTCTCCCGCAGGGTGCTGGCCAGTTCCCGCACCCCCTCCAACCACTCGGTCGCCCGGAGCACGTGGTCGTAGACGTCCTGGTAGTAGGGCGTCATCCGGCCACCGACGATCCCGCCCGGGTCCCGCATCACGCCGCTGAGCACCTCGCGCATCGGCAGCACAACCCGCCGCACCGCCAACATGTCCTTCCGCGTCCGGAAGGCGACGCGCTGCGCCCGGCGCATGTCGGTGTGCTCCTCGAACAGCATCGCCTCCAGTTCCTCGAGCCGGTCGTCGAAGGACTGGACCACGTCGAAGTGCCCGTCGACGACGACGTCGAGCAACCCGTACAGCAGGGAGTCGACCGTCTGCCCCTCGCGACCGGGGCCGGTGTCCCACCGCTCCCGGAGCCGGTCCAGGTCCAGGCCGGGAGAACGGCGGACCGTGACGAGCGCGTTGGCCGTCACGAACACGTCCACCTCCGACAGGTGGATCCGGTCCGTGCCGTCGCCCTGGCCGCCGGCCGCCGGGGACCTCCCGTCAGGCTCGGCCCGCTCGCCAGCGTCGCCGGCCCCGGCCCCGCTGCCGGCTGGCGCGGTGGGGCCTG
>NZ_AGVX02000871.1 GCF_000239155.1 Actinoalloteichus spitiensis RMV-1378 | reverse complement strand
GGGGAGCCGATCAGTCCGGGGAGCGGAGCGGCCCTGCGGTTCCTCGCCTCGGCGTTGCGGGCCAGGGCGGTCGTGGAGGTGGGGTCCGGGGCGGGTGTCAGCGGGCTGTGGCTGCTGAGGGGCATGTTGGGGGAGGGCGTGCTCACCTCGATCGACTTCGACCCGGAGAACCAGCGGGCGGCGCGGAAGGCGCTGGCCGAGGCGGGGGTGGCCGCCGGACGCGCCCGCCTGATCACCGGGCGGGGCCTGGACGTGCTGCCCCGGCTGACGGACGGCGGGTACGACCTGGTCTTCGTCGAGTCGGGCTGGGTGGACTACGCGAGCTACCTGGAGGAGGGGCTCCGGCTGCTGCGGGACGGAGGAGTGCTCGCCTTCGGGAACCTGCTGCGCATCGCCGCCGCC
>NZ_AGVX02000872.1 GCF_000239155.1 Actinoalloteichus spitiensis RMV-1378 | reverse complement strand
AACCCGACCAGGTCCCTGTCCCGGCACCCGCTGTTCCAGGTGATGATCGCTTTCCAGACCACCACGGGGACGGTCTTCGACCTGCCCGGACTCGACGCGCGGCTCGAACCCGACGCCTCCCGCATCGCCAAGTTCGACCTCACCTGCGGCCTGCACGAACGCCGAGGGGAGGACGGAGGCCCGGCCGGCATCAGCGGGGCACTCGAGTACGCCACCGACCTCTTCGACGAACCCACCGCCGCCTCCTTCGCCGATCGGTTGGTCCGGTTGCTGACCGATCTCGTCACCGGTCCGGACCAGGCCCTCAGCTCCTGGGACCTGCTCGGCTCCTCGGAGCGGGAGTTGGTGGTGCGGGGGTGGAACGACACCGAGC
>NZ_AGVX02000873.1 GCF_000239155.1 Actinoalloteichus spitiensis RMV-1378 | reverse complement strand
CCGTGCACGCCGTGCTGCGGGGAACCGCCGTCTCCCACAACGGGCACCGCTCCAGCACCATCAGCTCCCCGAGCGCCGCCGCCCAGAGCGAGGTGATCCGCCGGGCCTGGGCGCGGGCCGGCGTCGACCCGGCCACCGCCGGCTACCTGGAGGCACACGGCTCGGGAACCCGGCTCGGGGACGCCATCGAGGTGGAGGGCCTGGCGGGGGTCTTCGCGAACCGGCCGGCGCACCTGCCGATCGGCTCCGTCAAGACCAATATCGGCCACCTCGACCACGCAGCCGGAGCCGCCGGCATGGTGAAGGCCATCCTCAGCGTTCGGCACGGCGAGCTGTACCCCTCGTTGCACTTCACCCGACCAGCCACCGGGGTCGACCTCGACGCCGCCGGGATCCGGGTCGTCACCGAGACCGCGCCCTGGCCCTCAACCGACCTGCCCCGCCGGGCCGGCGTCAGCTCGTTCAGCCTCGGTGGAGCCAACGCGCACCTCGTCGTCGAACAGCCGCCACCGCCCCCCGCTCCCACGGCCCTGCCTTCGACCGACCCACCGCTGATCGGGGTGTCCGCGCGCACCGCCGACGACCTCGCGGAGCTGTGCGCCCGCCTCGCCCACCAGCTCCGCGCGGGCGACGTGCCGCTCCGGGACATCGCGTTCACCCTCAACCAGGGCCGTGACCACTACGACCACCGGGTCGCGCTGGTCGCGCGGGACACGGAGGAACTCGCCGTGCGGCTCGCTGCGCAGGCCACCTGGCTCCGCGGTGACGACCGTGCTCCACGCCAACCCGCACCTGGCCCACCACCCAGGGTCGCCCTGCTGCTGTCGCCCGACGCGCGGGTCCCCACCACCCCCGACGGCGGCGCACTCCCCGCAACGGGCATCCACGGGACGGCGGGCGCCGACGGCCCGCCCGACTCCCTGCCGTTCTCCGAACCAGCCGCCGCCACGGCCCGCTGGCAGCTCAAGGCCCACCGCGCCCTCCTCCAAGCGGGGGTCACCTTCGTGACCCTGCTCAGCACCGGTCTCGCCCGGTACACCGCCCGGTTCCTGCTGGGCACCCTGACCGAGGACGACACCCGGGCCCTCCGCGAGAGGCGGCCAGCCGCGGACCTCGACCCGGACCGGTTGGTCGAGGCCGCCCGCACCCTCCTCGCCGACGGCCCCGTCATCTTCGTGGAGACCGGCACCAGAGGCGTCCTCGCCGACCACCTCGAACACCGGCTCGCGGATCGGCCGGACGCCACCGTCCTCACCTCGACAGACGAACCGAACGGCCTCACCCGGTTGCTCGGTCGCCTCTACGAACTCGGCGTCGACCTGGACTGGGCGGCGTTGGGCGAACCCCTCCGCCCCGCCCGGCGAGTGCCGCTGCCCACCCACCCCCTCAGCGGGCCCCGGTGCTGG
>NZ_AGVX02000874.1 GCF_000239155.1 Actinoalloteichus spitiensis RMV-1378 | reverse complement strand
GTGGCTCGCGCCGCTCCCGGAGCGGGAGGGGAATCCGCGGCCGGCTCACCGGCCCGCGATGGAGCTTCCGACATCACCGCCGCGGGGTCGATCTCGACCCCCACCGCCTCCGCCAGTCCGGCCAGGGCGGCGACCCACCGGCCAGGAAGGTCACCCTCCACATCCACGGCGCTGGTGTCGGCCACGGTGATGGTGCCGACGCCCGCGACGCTGGTGAGCGCCACCGAGAGGCCCAACGCCCGGTAGGTCATCGGCAGGAGGACCACCCGGCGGACCCGGCGCCCCGCGACGAGCAACGGGTCGACCGGGCCCCGCACGTTCGTCACCACGCAGTGGAACGTGCGCGGACGGCAGTAGAGGCTGTGCGGGAGGCCCAGGACGAGGTTCGGCAGGAAGTCACCGAGCCGGAGCAGGGCGGCGACGTGCCAGGCCCGCCGGCTCCTCTTGAGCTCGCTCGTCACACCGTGGACCGTGGCGAGCAGCCGCGCCGAGTCGGCCGCGTCCCGTCCCCCCTCGCCCAACGGGATCCGCACCCGCACGGGCGCGAGGTGGTTGCCGAGCGGGGGGCGGTCGTCGCCTCCGGTGTTCACCGGCATCACCAGGCTCAGTTCCGCCGGCGGTCGTTCCCCCCGGACGAGCAGGTGCCTCGTCACCGCGATCGCCCAGGCGGTGAGGAACACGTCGTTCACGGTGACCCCGGCGGCCCTGGCGACATCGGTCAACCGCGACAGCGGCACGTCCGCGACCCGCCACCGCCGGGGCGCGCCCGAGGGCCGCAGCGCGGGCACGGGATCCGTGGGGCTGACCAGGTCGCGCACGACGGCCGTGAGGCCACGCCACGGGTTGCCGCCCGGCCCCGGGGCGGCCGACCCCCCGCCCGGGTTCGCCGTCCCCGCCCCGAACACGTCCCCCAACAGCCGGAACAGG
>NZ_AGVX02000875.1 GCF_000239155.1 Actinoalloteichus spitiensis RMV-1378 | reverse complement strand
GGCCTCACCCCGGAGGACGTGGTCGCCCTCGTCCTCCCCCGCACCGCCAGCTGGTGCGTGGCGTTGCTCGCGGTGCTGCGCGCCGGGGGCACCGCCCTGTCCCTGCCCGCCGAGGACGACCCCGGGCAGCTGGGACAGGCCCTCCAGGAACTCGGCGCACGCCACCTGCTGACCACCGGGGAGCTGCTACCGGGAGCCGAGCGGACGCTGCCGGTGCTGCGGCTGACCGCCGACGGCATCCCCGCCCCCACCCACCCCGACGTCCACACC
>NZ_AGVX02000876.1 GCF_000239155.1 Actinoalloteichus spitiensis RMV-1378 | reverse complement strand
GGTCAAGTTGCGGGGGTTCCGCATCGAGCTGGGTGAGATCGAAACCGTCCTGGCCGCGCACCCCGGGGTCGGCCAAGCGGTGGTCACCGTGCGGGAGGGTTCACCGGAGGTGCGCAGGCTGGTGGCCTACGTGGTTCCCGAGCCCGGACACGAGGAGGTCCTCGCCGAGGAGCTGAGGTCCTCGGCCGCCCGTGCACTGCCCGACTACATGGTTCCCGCAGCCGTGGTCACCCTGCCCGAACTTCCACTCACCACCAACGGCAAGCTCGACCACTCCCGGCTTCCCGCACCAGATTTCGCCACCGCCAGCGGTCGAACTCCACGTACGCCCCAGGAGTCGATCCTGTGCGACATCTACACCGAGGTGCTCGGACTGCCCGAGGTCAGCATTGACGACAGCTTCTTCGACCTCGGTGGGCACTCGCTGCTCATCACCCGGCTGGTGAGTCGCGTGCGATCGTTGCTGTCGGTGGAGTTGCCGGTGCGGGCGGTGTTCGAGCACCCCACCGTGGCCGGTCTCGCCGAGGTCCTGGCCGGTGGGGGGCGGGTGCGTCCCGCTGTGGTGCCTGTCGAGCGGCCGGCGCGGATCCCGCTGTCCTACGCGCAGCGCCGGCTGTGGTTCCTCCAGCAGCTGGAAGGACCATCGGCCACCTACAACATCCCCTTCGCCCTCCGGTTGCGGGGTGCGCTCGACGAGGAGGCGTTGGGGGCTGCGTTGCGGGACGTCGTCGCGCGGCACGAGGCGCTTCGAACGGTGTTCCCCGAAGTGGATGGGCAGCCCGAGCAGCGGGTGCTGCCGGTGGACGAGGCCCGTCCGCGGTTGTCCGTGGAGGCGGTGTCGGAGGCCGAGCTCCCAGCGGTGTTGGCGGCGGAGGCCGGGACCGGGTTCGACCTGACCCGTGAGCTGCCGCTGCGGGCGAGGCTGTTCGGAGTGGGGGAGCGGCAGTGGGTGTTGTCGGTGGTGTTGCACCACATCGCCGGTGACGGCTGGTCCATGGGACCGCTCGCTCAGGACCTCACCCGGGCCTATGCGGCGCGCACCAGCGGACACGCCCCCGACTGGGAGCCGCTGCCCGTGCAGTACGCCGACTACACGCTGTG
>NZ_AGVX02000877.1 GCF_000239155.1 Actinoalloteichus spitiensis RMV-1378 | reverse complement strand
ACTCCCGCCCAGGAGAGGGGCGGGAGTGCGCTGCGGGCCGTCATCGCGCCCCGCGCCCGGACCGCTGTTCGACGGTCGAGGGGCGCCTCTCTCCTCTGTGGTCAGAGCGCGACGACCACCGCCTTCGTCTCGGTGTAGGCGGCGATGACGTCCAGACCGTGTTCCCGTCCGAGGCCCGACTGCTTGAAGCCTCCGAAAGGCAGCGGACCCGAGCTCATCTCGTTGACGGTGTTGACCCACACGGTTCCGGCGTCCAGCCGGTCCGCCATCCGGTGGGCCCGGCCCACGTCACGGGTGAAGACGGTCGCGGCGAGGCCGTAGGGCGTGTCGTTGGCGATGCGGACCGCCTCGTCGTCCTCGGTGAAGGGGATCAGTGCCGTCACGGGGCCGAAGATCTCCTCGCGGGCGACGCGGGAGGTGTTGTCCAGGCCGGTCACCAGCGCCGGCGACAGGAACAGCCCCTGCTCCGCCTGGCCACCGATCACCTGGCCGCCCTCCTCCTGGGCGAGTTGGAGGTATCCGGCGACCCTTTCGTGGTGGGCCCGCGAGGCGAGGGGGCCCAACATCGTCCGGGGGTCGAAGGGATCACCCATCGGCAGGCTGGCCATGGCCTCGACCACCAGCCGGGTGAACTCCTCGCGGACCGACTCGTGCACGAGGAGGCGGCTGCTCCCGACACAGGACTGGCCGCTTCCGCCGCAGAAGCCGATGGCGGCGCGC
>NZ_AGVX02000878.1 GCF_000239155.1 Actinoalloteichus spitiensis RMV-1378 | reverse complement strand
GACCGGGAACGGCAAGCTCGACCGCGCGGCGCTGCCCGCCCCTCAGCAGGAGATGCACGGATCCGCGGGAGATCCCGCGACTCCGACCGAGGAAGCTCTGGTCGACATCTGGTCCGATGTGCTGCACGTCAGCTCAGTCGGAACCGATGTCAACTTCTTCGAGACCGGTGGTAACTCGATTCTGAGTCTCCAGGTCATCGATGCGATTCAGGAAACCTTCGGCATCGACTTCTCAGCGCGGCTCTTCTTCGAGAACCCGACGATCACCCGCCTTGCCGAGGTGATCGAGGAGAAGATCCTGTCCGACATCGAGGGCTCGCTGTTCACCGAGGGTGACAGCGCACTGGACTGAGCTTGGCGGATGCCGGGCAGCAGAGCCGAGCGAGGGACGACAACAGCTGCTCGCTCCCGGCCCGCCCTGCCCAACAGCCGAAACCCACGTTCGTGATCACCTGGCCACCGAGGGGAAACTGATGATCAGGCCGGCTGCCGACGAGAACCTGCCGATGCGGTGGGCAGGTGCGGACCATCCCGTTCCTGGTTCGGACCTGGCGGGGTTGTTGGCCCGGCAGGCCGGACGGACCCC
>NZ_AGVX02000879.1 GCF_000239155.1 Actinoalloteichus spitiensis RMV-1378 | reverse complement strand
GTACAACGCCTGCTCGGGGCAGGTGAACACCACCGGAGCCGGAGCCTGAGCGGCCAACCGGCGCTCGACCTCGGGGTCGTCGAGCACCAGCACGGGGTGTTCACCGGGCACGCGGTCGGCCAGTGCTGCCTCGGTCAGGACGAACAGGACACGACTGTCGGTGAGGACGTATCCGGTGCGCTCGGCCGGGTGTTCGGGGTCGACCGGGACGTACACGCCACCGGCACG
>NZ_AGVX02000880.1 GCF_000239155.1 Actinoalloteichus spitiensis RMV-1378 | reverse complement strand
GGCCCCGCCGAGAACGGCGGGCCCCGTCGGCGTTTCCAAGGCTGGTGAACGTCCGCTGGCGCGGGCGGTTCCGCGGTCCGCCACCCGGTCGGCGCCTCCTGGCCGCTGCGGACCTCGCGGATGGACGTGGTCACCGCGGGCTCCACCAGGCCGTGTCGTCCCGACCGCTGGCTTCGCGAGGTTCCCGTCCCGAGGCCCGCCCGCCGCGTCGGTCGTCGTCGACTGCCGGTCCACCGGAACGACGGCCCGGTGGCACGTCGGCGGCACCGGCCGCTCCCGGCCGCTCCCGGCCGCTCCTGCCGCCCCGAACAGCAGAACACCCGTCCGTTCGTCAGGCAGGACCCACCGGATGACGCCGGTGGGCGGTCGATGTTGGCCGGAACCGGTCACGCTCGGAGGTGGGTGCTCCGCGCAGGCCGACCGGAGGGCGCCGGAACCGTGGGCTCGGCCGGACGTGGCCCTGCCCCCCCGGAACGGCCGGCGCCCGCTCTTGGCCCGGCCGGGACTGACCGGTACCAGCGACCCGGTGCGGCCGTGGGAACGGTCACGTTCCCGGCCGCCCGAGAAGCGGGCGGCCGTCCGCCATCCATGGACAGTGGCACGAGGCAGGTCGTACGATCAGCCGGATTCCCTGCGTTTCGGCGCAGGGTGACCACTGGTCCAGCGGCCACCGAAGCCGTTCCGGGTCTGGACGGTGTGTGCCCATCTCACTGCTGCCCAACGCGGGAGAGCCGGACGGCCCGTGGCGACCAGGGCTGGTCCGGCGGGCGAGCCGGTGCGCGTCACCAGACCCCACGGCTCTCCCGGCCCCACCGACCCCGTCCCGCCGGTCCACGGCATCAGCCCGACCATGCCGTGACACCGCCGCTGGCCCTCCGGGCGGTGCTGGCCGTCGCCGGGGCACTGGCCCTCGCCCTGACCCTCACCTCCGGGCGCTACGGCTACTTCGGGGACGAGCTGTACTTCCTGGGCGCGGGACGTCGGCTGGACTGGGGGTTCGCCGACCAGCCGTCGCTCACCCGATCTGGCTGCTCGGTGGGCGCGTGGCTCCGGGGGACGAGAGCTGGCCGGAGATCCGATCCCCGCGGTGAGCCCGTCCTCCCCGCCACCGGCGGGGTGGCGGGAAGGCGGGAAAGAGGCGCGGG
>NZ_AGVX02000881.1 GCF_000239155.1 Actinoalloteichus spitiensis RMV-1378 | reverse complement strand
GACGTGGTCGAACAGCGTGGCGGCGGTCCGCACGTCCCTGCCGATGCCGGGTACGGCGGGCCACGTCCAGGGGTGACCGGCCGACGGGCCGCGTGGTCTCCTGGGTGTTCTCGGGTGCAGGAGTCGACGCACATGAGGTGGTCGGCGCCGGGGCGAGAACCCGTTCGGGCGGCGCGTACCCGTGCCCTTGCCGACCCGGGGGTGGCGAAGTCTCCTTGTCGCGGCGGGTCGCGCCGCACCGAGTACCGGTCGGACGGCACTGATCGCCGCACACCTCCTCGGGACCGGCGGGCTCCGCCGGGGACGGTGCGCAGGTGACGAAGGGAATCCGAGGCTCACGGACAAGTCGGGGACATCGCCGCGAGGCATGTTCACGTCTGGCCGGGAAACCGGATCGACGCACCGAACAGCGGTTCTCCGGGTTTGCCATACCGGGTTCGTGACCCGGCTCCCGGCCTGCCACCAGGGTCAGGGGCCGTGCCACCGCACGTCGTCGGGGGCCGGGTGCGGGCGCGGTCGTGGCGGGCGGCGCCGGAGGACGCC
>NZ_AGVX02000882.1 GCF_000239155.1 Actinoalloteichus spitiensis RMV-1378 | reverse complement strand
TTCCGGTGCGGGCAGCGCCCGCCGGTCCACCTTGCCGTTCGAAGTCAGCGGGAACGCGTCGAGCGCGACGAAGGCGGCGGGAACCATGTGCGCGGGAAGCGCGTCGTTCAGCCGGTCTCGCAGTTCGTCCAGATCGATCCGGTCGTCCCCGCTGGGCACCACGTATCCGACGAGTCGCCGGACGTGCGGGCTGTCCTCCCGAAGGATGACGGCGGCGTCGGCCACGGCGTGGTGCCGTGTCATGGCCCGCTCGATCTCACCGGGTTCGATGCGGAACCCCCGCAGCTTCAC
>NZ_AGVX02000883.1 GCF_000239155.1 Actinoalloteichus spitiensis RMV-1378 | reverse complement strand
CCCCGCCGCCGGCGCTCGCCGGTCGTCGCGGCCGCCGGTCTGGTGTCGAGCGAGCGGGGCAGTCCTCTCGGTGTGCCGGGCGGTGGTGTCCCGGGATGTGCCCGTCGTTTATGCGGGCACCGGCCGTGTCCACCATTTTGGTGTTGCTGATTCCCCGGTCCGCGCGATCCGAACGCGGCGGGCACGAGTTGGAGTTGCCTGTTCCACCGAGGGCCGGGGACGTCCCACTGCTCGTTGTCGAAACCGCGCATGGACGGGCTACGGACGCAGGAGCGCGAGTACGGCGGCGTGGTAGA
>NZ_AGVX02000884.1 GCF_000239155.1 Actinoalloteichus spitiensis RMV-1378 | reverse complement strand
GGGGTCGGGCTCCGCCGCCGGGCCGACGGGCGCCACCCGGGCGGCCGGGTGCGGCCGGGCGGCGGTGACGGCCGGGACGCGGATCAGGCGTCGTAGTCGATCTCCAGCTCCTCGGTGGTCGGCACCGCCTGGCAGGTGAGCACGAACCCGGCGTCCACCTCGGACCGTTCGAGGGCGAAGTTCCGCCGCATCCGCACCTCCCCGGCGACGACCCGGGCCCGGCAGGTGCCGCACACCCCGCCCTTGCAGGCGAAGGGCAGGTCCGGTCTGGCCGGCTGCGCCGCGTCGAGCACCGGCACGTCCCGGGGCACGGTCAGGCTGGTCGTCCGGCCGTCGAGCAGCAGGCGGACCCGGGTGGCCGGCCCGGACGGCGCGGAACCGTCCTGGTGGCGCCGCACCGGCGGGGCCTCGTCCTCGACGTGGAACAGCTCCCGGTGCACCCGCGCCGCCGGCACCCCGTGGTCGGCCAGCGCCGTGCGCACCACCTCGACCATCTCCCACGGCCCGCACAGCCACCAGTGGTCCACGGTCTCCGGGGGCACCACCTCGGACAGCAGCAGCTCCACCTTCGCGCCGTCCACCCGTCCCGAGGTCAGCTCCGCCTCCCGGGGTTCCCGGGAGAGCACGTGCAGCAGCTGCGTCCGGGCCGGGTACCGGTCCTTCAGGTCGGCCAGGTCCTCGGCGAACATCACCGACTCCGTGCGCCGGTTCCCGTAGACGAGGGTCACCCGGGAGGTCGGGTCCCCGGCGAGCACGGTGGCCGCGATGGACAGGAGCGGGGTGATGCCCGAGCCGGCCGCGACGAGCACGTGGTGACCCGAGACGTCCTCACCGAGGGCGAACCGTCCCGCCGGGGGCAGCGCCTCCACCACGTCCCCGACGGCGACCTCCCGGTTCAACCACCGCGAGAACAGCCCGTCGGGCACCTCCCGCACCCCGATGCGCGGCGCGCTGCCGGCCGGACCGCACAGCGAGTAGCTGCGCCGCTCGTCGACCCCGCCCACCCGCCGGCGCAGCGTGAGGGCCTGGCCCGGGCGGAACCGGAACTCCTCGGCGTGCTCGGGTGGCACCGCGAAGCCGATCTCCACCGCGTCGGAGCACAGCCGCCGCACCGAGGCCACCCGCAGTGGTCGGAACGCGGCCCGTGGCCGGCCGGCCCGCCCGGCGGTGCTGGCCGCGTCCCCGGCGGGACCGCTGGTCGTGTCCGGAGCAGGGGTCATCGCGGGCCTCCCACGGCGGTGCGACGCGGTCCGGCGTTCCTCGCCACCCGCACGGTCACAGTGCCCTCACCTGCTCGAAGGGCTCCCCGCAGCCCCGGCAACGGCGCAACGCCCGGCAGGCCGTCGCGCCGAAGGCCGCCACCTGGTCGGTGTCGGGGGAGTCGCAGCGCGGGCAGCGCGGGGACGGCGGAGGTTCCAGGCGCAGTGGGACGGGGCCCCTGCCCCGGCGGGGGGCCGGTCCCGGCGGCGCGATGCCGTGCTCGCGGAGGGCGGCCCGCCCCGCCGGGGTGATCCAGTCGCTCGACCACGGGGGGCTGAGCGCGGTGCGGATGTCGACGTCGGGGAAACCGGCCCGGTCCAGGGCGGCCACCAGGTCGGCGCGCATCTCGACCAACGCCGGACACCCCGAGTAGGTGGGGGTCACGGTCACCACCACCCGCGCGGGCGGCTCGATCTCGACCGAGCGCAGTACCCCCAGGTCGACGAGGGTGAGCATGGGCAACTCCGGGTCGACGACCGCTCCGGCGGCCGCGCGGGCCCGGTCGAGCTCCGGGCTGGACACGGTCACCGTCACCACCGCCCCTCGGGGTGCGCGCGGGCCACGCTCTGCATCTCCGCCAGCAGGTCCCGCAGCGCCGCCGTGTGCCGTCCCGTCCGGCCCCAGGCGGTGGCCGGGGCATCGCCGTCCCGTCGGAGGTCCGCGCCGGGCGGGCCCAGGGTGGCCTGCCCGCGGACCCGGCGCAGCACGTCCTCGAACTCCGCGCGGGTGGTGGCGGGGTCGACCCCCACCCCGTCGGCGATGGCGGGCCGCTCCGCGTCCGCGGTGGTGAACAGTTCCCCGACCAGCGGCCACACCTCGGCCAGGCCGCGGGCCATCCTGCGGTGGGACTCGTCGGTGCCGTCCCCGAGCCGCAGGGTCCAGCCCGCCGCGTGGTCCCGGTGGTAGGCGATCTCGGGCACGGCCTTGGCCGCCACCGCCGCCACGACCGGGTCGCGGGAGCCGGTGAGCCGGTCCACCACGCCCAACCGCCAGGTCGAGAAGACCAGCAGTCGGGCCACCAGGTGCCCGAAATCGCCGTGCGGGACCTCGACCAGCCGCACGTTGCGGTACTCCTCAGCCGACCGGAAGAACGCCAGGGCGTCCTCGTCCGGTACGTGACCGGCCACGCCGGCGGGCCGCAGGCCCGGGTCGAGCTGGGCCGCCCTGGCCAGCAGCAGCCGGGCCTGCCCGAGCAGGTCGAGGGCGATGTTGGCCAGGGCGACCTCCTCCTCCAGTTCCGGCGCGTGGGTGCACCACTCGCTGAGCCGGTGCGCCATCACCAGCGCGTCGTCGCCGAGGCCGAGGACGTGGCGGGCGGCGGCGGGCAGGTCCGCGCCGGTGGGGAGGGTGGCGTCCACTCCGGACAGGGGGTCCTGGAAGCCGGTGCCGTAGGCCCACCGGTCCCCCAGGTCCCGGCTGTCCTCGGTGAGCGCCTCGTAGGCGTTGTCGACGGCCATCGGGACCTCACAGGTGGGGGACGTCGTCGGGGATCGCGTAGAACGTGGGATGCCGGTACACCTTGTCGGCGCTGGGCGCGAAGAACGGGTCCCGTTCGTCCGGGCTGGACGCGGCGATGGCGTCGGAGCGGACCACCCAGATGCTCACCCCCTCGTTGCGGCGGGTGTAGAGGTCGCGGGCGTGGCGGAGCGCCATCGTGTCGTCGGCCGCGCGCAGCGATCCGACGTGGACGTGGTTCAGTCCGCGCCGGCCCCGCAGGAACACCTCGTAGAGCGGCCACTCGCCGCGACGGTCCCGGGCCGGCGCTCCGGTGTCCGCCCCGGCGCCGCCGTCCCCCGGGGTGGTAGCGCGGGCGGCCCCGGCGTCGGGGGTGTCTCCGGTGGTGTTCACCCGGCCACCCCCGTCCCGACGGCGTCCCGGGCCGCCCGCTTCGCCGCGTAGGCGGCCGCGGCCTGGCGCACCCACTCGCCGTCGCGGAGGGCGGTCCGTCTGGTCTCGATCCGTTCGGCGTTGCAGGGGCCGTCGCCCCGGATGACGCGGGCGAGCTCGTCCCAGTCGATCGGCCCGTAGTCGTAGTGCCCGCGCTCGGCGTTCCACCGCAGGTCCGGGTCGGGGAGGGTGACGCCGAGCGCCTCGGCCTGGGGCACGGTGATGTCGACGAACCGCTGCCGCAGCTCGTCGTTGGTGTGCCGTTTGATCCGCCAGGCCATCGAGCGGGCCGTGTTGGGCGAGGCGGCGTCGGGCGGCCCGAACATCATCAGGCTCGGCCACCACCAGCGGTCCACCGCGTCCCGCACCTGGGCTCGCTGCTCCTCGGTGCCCGCCATCATGGTCATCAGCAGCTCGTATCCCTGCCGTTGGTGGAAGGACTCCTCCTTGCAGATGCGGATCATCGCCCGGGCGTAGGGGCCGTAGGAGCTGCGGCACAACGGCACCTGGTTGCAGATCGCGGCCCCGTCGACCAGCCAGCCGATGACGCCGACGTCAGCGAAGGACAACGTCGGGTAGTTGAAGATCGACGAGTACTTCTGCCGTCCGGACACCAGTTTCTCGGTGAGGTCGTCGCGGTCGGCACCCAGGGTCTCGCAGGCCGAGTACAGGTACAGGCCGTGCCCGGCCTCGTCCTGGACCTTGGCCAGCAGGATCGCCTTGCGCCGCAGCGAGGGGGCGCGGGTCAGCCAGGCCCCCTCCGGTTGCATGCCGATGATCTCGGAATGGGCGTGCTGGGCCACCTGCCTGATCAGGGTGGCGCGGTAGGCCTCGGGCATCCAGTCCCGGGGTTCGACCCGTTCGTCCTGGGCGATCAGGCGTTCGAACCGGGCCTGCGCCTCGGTCTCGTCGGCCAGGGTCGCCTCGGGTGGGCGGCGCGCCCCGCCGGGGCCGTGCCCGGTCGCGCGGTCCGTCACCGTCATCACCTCCTCGGCCGAGGGCACGGCCGTTGGTCCTCCCGGGCGGCGGTCAGCCCGCCTCGCCCGGCTTCTTCGCCACGAGGGTGAGCACGTCGTACCGGGCCACCGACTCGCCGTGCTGGTTGGTGACGTCGGCGTCCCACCGCACCTCGCCGTGGTCGGCGTCCACCCGGGGCGTGATCTGCTTGGCGGTGAGCGTCACGGTCAGCGCGTCGCCCGGGTAGGTGGGGGTGAGGAACCGCAGGCCCTCCAGGCCGTAGTTGGCCAGCACCGGACCCGGCTCCGGGTCGACGAACAGCCCCGCCGCCAGCGACACCACCAGGTAGCCGTGCGCGACCCGCCCCTCGAAGAACGGGTTGGCGCTGGCCGCCTCCTCGTCGGTGTGGGCGTAGAAGGTGTCGCCGGTGAACTCGGCGAAGTGCTCGACGTCGTCGAGGGTGACCGTGCGGGGGCCGGCGACGACGCTGTCCCCCACCCGCAGGTCCTCCAGGTACCGGCGGAAGGGGTGCACGTCGTCGACGGTGCGGGGCGCGCCGGGCATCCACCGGTTGGTCACGGCGGTGAGCACGCCAGGGCCGCCCTGCACGGCGGTGCGCTGCATGTGGTGCAGGACGCTGCGGATGCCACCCAGTTCCTCCCCGCCGCCGGCGCGGCCCGGGCCGCCGTGCACGAGGGCCGGCATCGGGGATCCGTGGCCGGTGGACTCCGGGGCGGTGTCGCCGTCGACCACCAGCAGCCGGCCGTGCCAGGGAGCCAGGCCCAGCACCACCCGGCGGGCGAAGCCGGTGTCGGCGGTGACCACGGAACCGGCCAGGCTGCCCAGGCCCCGGGCGGCGAGGTCGACGGCGTGGTCGGCATCGCGGTAGGGCACCAGGGTGCTGACCGGGCCGAAGGCCTCCACCTCGTGGGCCGGGGCCGCGTCGGGGTCGTCGGCGCGCAGCAGGACCGGGGAGAGGAACGCGCCCCGCAGCGGGTCGGCGTCGAGCGGGTCCACCCGTTCGGGATCACCGAAGACGGGGGTGGCGGCCGCCATCAGCGCCTTGAGGGAGCGGCGGACCTCCTCCCGCTGTTCCAGGCTGGCCAGCGCGCCCATCCGGACGTCCGGGTGGGCGGGGTCGCCGACCGTGACCTCGGCGAGCCGCGCGGCGACGGCGTCGGCCACCTGGTCCATGCGGTGGGCGGGCACCAGGGCCCGGCGGATCGCGGTGCACTTCTGGCCGGCCTTGACCGTCATCTCGGTGACCAGCTGGTCGACGAAGACGGCGAACTCGGGGGTGTCCTCGTCGGCGTCGGGCCCGAGGACCGAGCAGTTCAGCGAGTCCGCCTCCGCGCTGAACCGGACGGTGCGCCCGACCACCGCCGGGTGGGCGCGCAGCCGGCGGGCGGTGGCCGCCGACCCGGTGAAGGCGAGCAGGTCCTGTTCGGTGAGGTGGTCGAGGAGGTCACCGGCGCCGCCGCAGACCAGTTGGAGCGATCCGGGGGGCAGCAGCCCGGAGTCCAGGACCAGTTCGACCAGTCGTTCGGTGAGGTAGGCCGTCTGGCTCGCCGGTTTGACGAGCGTGGGCACGCCGGCGAGGAAGGCGGGGGCCAGCTTCTCCAGCGGCCCCCACACAGGGAAGTTGAAGGCGTTGATCTGCACCGCCACCCCGTGCAGGGGGGTGCACAGGTGTTGCCCCAGGAACCCGCCGTCCCGGCTGAGGCGTTCCGGCGGCCCGTCCACGTAGACGGTGTCGTTGGGCAGTTCCCGCCGCCCCTTGCTGCCGTAGGTGAAGAGCACGCCGATCCCGCCGTCGACGTCGAAGCGGGCGTCGAACCGGGTGGCGCCGGTGCGGGCGGACAGCGTGTGGAGCTCGGAGCGGTGTTCCCTCAGGTGCCCGGCGAGGGCCTTGAGCAGGGCGGCGCGCTGGTGGAAGGTCAGCTCCCGCAGGGCGGGACCGCCGACGCGTCGCCCGTAGGACAGGGCCGAGCCCATGTCGACACCGGCGGAGGTGATGGTCGCGATCCGCTCACCGGTGACGGCGTCGAGCAGCGGTTTTCCCTCATCCGTCGGAGTGAACCAGTCGCCGTTGACGTGGCTGCGCAGCGGACGCATCCGACACCGCCCTCCCGATTTTCACCCTTAACTTACCGACCATTCGTTTAGTACTGTATGGCAGCATGACTGACCGTGGGACGCAAGTACTCGTCCACATCAGGGAATCGGTCGCCACGATCACCCTGAACAGGCCAGAACGGGGAAACGCGCTGACCACCGAGCTGAAGCGGGAGCTGGTGGCGGCGGTCAGGAGGGTGGGTTCCGACGAGGCGGTGCGTGCCGTCGTGCTCACCGGCAACGGTCCGGCGTTCTGCGTGGGGCAGGACCTCGCCGAGCACGCGGAGACCCTGCGGACGCGCCCCGACGAGGCGTTCGACACCGTCTCCGCGCACTACAACCCGATCGTCCACGGGCTCGCGACGATGCCCAAACCCGTGCTCGCCTCGATCAACGGCAGTTGCGCCGGAGCCGGCCTGGGCTTCGCCCTCGCCTGCGACCTGCGGATCGCCGTGTCCGACGCCCGCTTCCGCACCGCCTTCACCGGCATCGGCCTGACCTGTGACTCCGGGGTCAGCGCCAGCCTCGCCCGGGCCATCGGCTCGGCGAGGGCCAGCCAGCTCGTGCTGCTCGGAGAGCCGTTCACCGCCGAACAGGCCGCCGACTGGGGCATGCTCGCCCAGGTCGTGGCCCCGGAGCAGCTCGCCGAGACGACGGAGGCGCTGGCCGGACGATTAGCGCAGGGCCCGACGCGCGCCTTCGCCGAGGCGAAGCTCGCCATCGCCGCGTCCTGGGGTTCCACCCTGGACGAGACGCTGCACCGCGAGGCCGAGGCGCAGGCGCGAGCCGGCGCCACCGAGGACCACCGCCGCGCCACCGACAGCTTCACCCGCCGCCAGCCGACCACGTTCACCGGCCAGTGAGACGCGGCCGGGACCGGCCGGCACCGGTTCCGGTCAATCGAGCGACCCGAGGGCGGGGTCCCACCGCCGCCGCGTGACCCGTCCCCTCCACACTCCCGGACCACCGCCCACCCTGCCGAGGGAGGACGCGGAACGCCGACCCACCGTGACCGAGGGAAATCGGGAGCCGCGGCGGTAACCTGCCCGTAACAGCGCGCATTCAGCCGTCACGCCGTCACCGAACCAGGCGAGCTCCTACCGATTCCGGATAAGGGAAATCTGACGGGTTAACGAGGTGTCGGTACGCCCGTTCGATCTAGTTTGACGCCCCGAGGCCACCGCTATCGTCGGGCGCATGAGACCCACCCTCAGGCAGCGCCGACTCGGTTCCGCACTCGCCCGGCTGCGCGACCGCGCGGGAATTGACATCGATACCGTGGCAGCCTTGATGGGTTGGACCAGATCGGACACGAGCGGCCGGGAGTCCGGCCGGACCGAGAGCTCACTCGCCGACATCGAACGGCTCAGCCGCCTCTACGACAGCACCGACGACGAGCGCGGCTGGTTGCTCGACCTCGCGGGGCGGCAGCGGGAGCGATGCTGGTGGCAGCCCTTCGGGGCCGCCGTGCCGGACACCTTCCTGGACTACCTGGAGTTGGAGGAAACCGCCACCGACCTGCACGCCTGGGAGATCGACCTCGTGCCCGGCCTGCTCCAGACACCCGACTACGCGCGGGCCGTGATCGAGTCGTGGATCCCCCGCCCCGGACCCGACCTGGCCGAACAGCGGCTGCGGCTGCGGATGGCCCGGCGGGAACGGATGGGGCGGCTGAGGCTGTCGGTGGTCGTCGACGAGGGAGCCCTGCGGCGGCGGGTGGGCGGCGACCGCGTCTGGCGCGAGCAGTTGGCGAGCCTGACCCGGCTCCCGGAGACGGTGACCCTGCGGGTCCTGCCTTTCTCCGGGGGAGCCCACGCCTCGCACAGCGGGTCGTTCAGCCTGCTGACCGCCGTCGGCGCCACCGGTGTGGACCAGGCCGTCCTACTCGACAACGTCGGCGGCTCCCTCTTTCTGGAGGACGAGCCGGAAGTCCGGCGATTTCAGTCCGCATTCGAGGATCTGCGCGCGGCCGCGCTCGATCCCGAGAGCAGCCGCGACGCGATTCTGGACATTCTGCGGGCGAACGGATAGCGCACAAAGGAAGACCGTCGGGAATTCCCGCGCCGGCCGCGCGGCAGGCGTTCCCGGTCGGGTTCGGACAGGCGGACGTGACCGGGATCGGGCGGCCGTGGGCGGCCTCTCCGCGACCTCCCCGAGGCCGGGGGCGGTCCTGGCGTGGCGGAAGAGGCGGCGCCGACGGGGTCTCCACGCGCCCCCCGTGCGGGAGGCTCGGGTGGACGGGCCGGCCCGGCGGCCGCGTCCCCGCCAGAGCACCGAGGAGCGGGGGACGGCGCGACCAGGACCGACCGCGACGGAGCTCGGCGCCGAGCGGCCAACACCGGACGTCGGCGACGGGGTCCCCCTCCGACGAACCCGCCCCAGGCAGGGGGACGGCGCCCACCGACCCGCGTCCCCCGGGGCGGGGCTCATCCCGGCTCCCGTCGAGCGGATGCGGGGAATAGTTGTCGAGAAATACCGACAGTTTGTTGTCTTGACACCACTGTGGCTGGTTGTTGAAATGGTCAAGTCGACTTGGCAAACGCTTACCGCTACGTGATCATCCACGCCGGCGAGGGAACGGGCGCGCGTTCCGGAGCCGGCCGGTCGAAGGCCGTCGAACGCGATCGAATACGTGTCGAACACGAGCCGAACGCCGTCGGTTCCGAAGCTTTCTCGGGGTGGTGGTTCCGCCCCGAGGCGACCCGACCGCACACCACCCGGTAAGCGCCCCGACCACCAGGAGTGAGAGATGGGCCGCAACGGCGCACCCCCCGTCCTCGGCCGACGAGCCAGCTCGGTGACCACCGCGCTCCTCGTCCTGGCCACCGCGACCGCGACGCTGGCCGCCCCGGCGTCCGCCGGCACCCCCCACCCATCACCCGCCGCCACCTCAGCCGGAACGGAACTCGCCCGGCACGCGGCACCAGCCACCGAACCCGCTCCCCGGCAGGACTGCGGGGCGGGGGACACCGACGCCGCCGCCGTGCTCGACGCCGGAACGTGGCGGGCCACCAACGGCGGCCAGACCGTCTACACCGGACCGAGCATGCTGGAGGCGATGCGCGCCGCAGTCGGCAGCCTCACCCCCGGCCGGACCAGCACGGAACGGGTCGTCGTGCACGGGTCGGGCGACATGCCCGCCAACCAGTCCCTCGACCTGCCCAGCCACACGACCCTCGAGGTGTGCGGCACGGTCAACGTGACCGGCACCCCCACCGGGGACAACGCCGTCGTCCGGGGACGCGGCGTCACGAACGTGGAGATCCCCCACCTGAGCGTGACCGGGGCGCCCTGGTTCGGCCTGTTCTTCCGCAACGGCAGCGACATCCACCTCGGCCAGATCGACCTCCAGCTCTCCGGAGGGCTGGGGATCCGCATCGACAACCACGCCGACCGCGCCGTGCGCACCACCGGCGTGCGGATCGACGACGTGCGGGTGTCGGGCACCAACAACCACGGCGTGGAGACCTACGGCGTCGACGGGCTGACCGTCGGCACCGTCGTCGCCCGGGACGTCGCCTACTCGGGGCTGCTGCTCAACGACACGATCAACGCCACCGTCGGCACCGTGGACGCCGTCAACGCGGGCACCGGCACCGGGTACGCCGCGTTCCGCATGGCCAACCGCAACGGGCGGATCGGCGACGGCTACCCCACGAACATCCACGTCGGCGAGGTCATCGCCCGCGGCGGCGGACGGGGCGTGTTCTGCGTCTCCGAGAGCGGCGGAGCGGTCATCGACCGCGTCGACATCGCCGACACCGGCAACAACGCGATCCTCATCGAGAACTGCCACAACATCGACATCGCCGCCGACGGCGGCAGCGTCACCGGTGGCGGCGACATCCGCATCGCCGCCAGGACCGACTTCGCCAACACCTCCGACATCACGCTCCAGAACCTGACCGTCACCGACTCGGCCATCACCGAGAACCCGTGCGGCGAGAACATCACCATCCAGAACAACACCCTGGTCAACAGCGCGCTGAACATCTGTTGACCCTCGACCCCGCGCCCTCCCGCTGAGTTGCTGGGACCCAAGTTCCCCACCGATCACCCGGTCGGGGACCACGGCGGGAGGGCTCGGTGCCGACCCCTGATCCACTCCGAGACACCCGGCTCCCCGACCAGGCCCCCGCCTCGCCCACACCCCCACCCCGGACGGAACCGGAGCACCCGCCGGCGACGCCGAGCGGCGAGCCCCGTCACCACGTCCCGGCTGACTCCTCCCCACGGCCACCCCACCAGCGCGCGGACGAGGCCAGCCGGCGCGGGCTGCGCCCGGGGTTGGGTCATCGGTGGGTAGCACGGACCGAACCGCCAGACTGTCGCTGCCAGTGTTGGTAGTTTCACCCGAGGCGAGAACTCGTGGGTGGGAGGACTCATGCACATCGAGAGTGGCGGTGAGGGCGGACAGCCGACCTCCATGCCCGATACCGGCAAGATGATGGGCACCATCGGACACTTCCGTGCCGCAGCAGCTGCCGGCAAGGTCACCATCGACCCGGACAGCGCCGAGGCGATGGCAAGGAAGATCGACGCCATAGCCGAGAGAGCAAAGGACCGGCGGAATCGGGTCTTCACACTGGATCAGCGAGTTCCCCTCGGTTCAAGCCCGGTGGCCCTGCAGATGTCAGAGCAGACCAAGCTCAGCGCGGCCGGAACGCCGCAGTCCGCCGCGGAGAATCTCGAGCTCTACATCGAGGCGTTGACGGAGTTGGCGGCAGCCATCCGAGCCAGTGCCCGGCGCACTCAGGCCGCGGATGAACAGACCGCAGCAGAGCTCAACCGGCTAGGAGAGGATCAGGCGTGAAGCGCAGGGGTGTAGGCGTATGGGGAACAGCCCTGGGACTGGTGACACTACTGTCGGCCTGCACGAGCACGGAACAAGGAACCCCAGTCGCCGTGCAACCGACAGTGAATTCCTCCCTTCCAGGCAGCGCCACTCCGTCGGCGACCGGGAGCCCCGACGAACCGCCGCCAGAGGTCGTGGATGTGGAAGCAGAGCTGTCAGACATGCTGCCCTGCGACATCCTCAGCGACGAGGACATCACCACGCTGGGCTTCGACCCGGAGAGTGCCACGTTCGATGACGTCGGCGTGTCCTACGACTGTCGCTACCGCTTGCCGGGCGGGGAGAGTCCGATCATGACGATTCAGTTGGACTGGGATTACAGCGTCGACCAGCTGAATCTGACAAACTACACGGTTGAAGAAATTAGCGTGGGACCGTTGCGGGCGCTCCGCATCATTGTCAAACCTCCATCGGAACATTGTCAGATTTCATTGGACTTGAGCGAGCAGGCCCACGTGTCCGTTTTTGTAACTTACGCGGGGACCACCGAGCAGGCATGCGCCATAGCGGAGGACACCGCAGCGGCCGTGGAGCCTTTATTGCCTCGGTCCTCGGACTGACCAGACCGACGGTGGTGCCCGGGGGTCCGGACGTTCCGAATCGGGCACGCTCAGATCGCTGGCGCGCCGAGGGCACTGTCCTCGTTCCCCCCTCGGTGTGGGCTGTGGGCAATGTCATCTGCAATGCCCGTGGTGGGGTGGCGGTAGTAGTTCGGGAAGGGACCAGCAACGTCGAGCCCGCCCCAACGCCGCCATCTCAAGGACCATCCTGCCCATGTCGAGGCGTTGACAGAGTGGGCAGCGACCAGCCGGACCTGC
>NZ_AGVX02000885.1 GCF_000239155.1 Actinoalloteichus spitiensis RMV-1378 | reverse complement strand
GACCACCTGGTGCGCCGCCGGTGGACGCGGCGGCCGCAGCTGGCGCTGCTGGGCGGCAGCAACGGCGGCCTGGTGGTCACCGCGGCCACCGTGCAACGGCCCAGGGCCTACGCGGCGGTGTCGGCCGCCGGCGCCCCCCTGGACATGATCCGCTACGAACGGTGGGGGCTGGGCCGCGCGTGGCGCGCGGAGTACGGGGACGTCAGGGACCCCGCCGCCCTGGCGACCCTGCTCACCTACTCGCCGTACCACAACGTGCGTCCCCGGCGCGGCAGGTTGCCGGCGATGCTGTTCACCACCGGGGAGAACGACACCCGGGTGGACCCGGCGCACTCGCGGAAGATGGTGGCCGCGCTGCAGCACCGCACGAGCGGCGGGCCCGTGCTGCTGCGGATCACCCCCGGCACCGGGCATGTCGGCGGGGGCCGCGAGTCGGAGGCCCTGGCCACGGCGATGCTGGCGTTCCTGGCCTGGCACACCGGGCTGAGGATCGACGACGACGGCTGACCGGGGCGGCCCGGGCCCGCGACGGTGCGCGCCACCCGGGCCGGGGCAGCACTCCCGGGTCGACGGGGACGAGGGGAAGGGGGAGGGTCGTGGGCGGAACCGGGTGGGAGCACCGGCGGGCCGGT
>NZ_AGVX02000886.1 GCF_000239155.1 Actinoalloteichus spitiensis RMV-1378 | reverse complement strand
GGCGTCCCGTTCGGCCGCGGCCCACGCCAGGAAGCTCGGTGCCGGAGCGAGCGACGCTGCCCGGTGCTCGACCTCGGCCGTGTACACCTCGGCCAGCTCGCGCACCAGGAGCCGCGCCGACCAGCCGTCCCCGGCGACGTGGTGCAGCACGACGACCAGCGCGTGGTCCTCCTCGCCCAGGCGCAGCAGGGTCCAGTGGACCGGTGGTGCGGCGGCGAGGTCGAAGGGGGCGGCCACCAGCTCGTCCACCCGCCGG
>NZ_AGVX02000887.1 GCF_000239155.1 Actinoalloteichus spitiensis RMV-1378 | reverse complement strand
GAGGTCCGGCTCGTCTTCGCCGGCGGTGTCCTCGGCGGCCGCTCCGGCGAGGCTGGCCGCTCCGGCGCCGCGTCCGACGGGCCGGGAGGACGAGGAGGACGGCATGTGCGACGTCCTCTCCGCCGCCGAGTTCCGGGTCGAGCTGACGGAGGCGCTGCTCGACGCGGCGCCGACACTGACCGCCGCCCAGGTCGTTCAGGTGCGCACCCGCCTGCTGGAGCTGGCTCGTGGCCACAACTGGATCGAGAGCTGACCGTCCTCGCCGACAGGCCTGACCGCCCGGTCAGAATGGTGGCGTGAAGTTATACGAGAAGATCGAGGGCCGGTTGCGCGACTTCGTTCTCGCGCAACCGGTGTTCTTCGTGGGCACCGCGCCCGCCGGCGCCGAGGGGCACGTGAACGTGTCCCCCAAGGGCATGCGGGGCACGTTCACGGTCCTGGGTGAGCACCGGGTCGCCTACCTCGACTACATGGCCAGCGGAGTGGAGACCATCGCGCACCTGCGGGAGAACGGGCGGATCGTGCTGATGTTCTGCGCCTTCTCCGGCGCGCCGAACGTGGTCCGCCTCCACGGCAGGGGCCGTGCCGTCCTGCCCTCGGATCCGGACTTCGCCGATCTCGTGTCGCGGTTCGAGGTCGAGCCGGCGCCGAGGTTGCGGGCGGTGATCGACGTGGAGGTGACCCGCGTCAGCGACTCCTGCGGCTTCTCGCTCCCCCTCCTGGACTACGTGGCCGACCGGGACCTGTTGACCCGGCACAACGGGCGCCGCAGCGACGAGAACGCGGCGACCTACCTGGCGACCCGCAACGCGGTCAGCATCGACGGCCTTCCCGCGATCGACCCCGCGCCCGGCTCCTGACCCGGTCCCCTTCCCCTGGGCGACCCACGGGACTGGCTCGCCCACTGCCCGGCTCGCCGGTGAACGGATGCGCGCCCCGGGGGTGGACGAGTCCCCGAACGGGCTGGTGGTGCGGTGCGGTGGGTGCCGCCAGCGGGGACGCCGCGCCGGGTGGGGCGTTGGTCAGCAGGCGTCGGGTCGGCCGGCCGGCCGACCCTCCTGGGTGTCCCCGTTGACCTCGCGCAGGGCGCGCATCGCGTCGGCGAGCCGTTGGGAGTCCTCCGGCCCGAGGGGCGCGAGGACACGGCGGCGCAGGATCTCGGCGCTGGCCGTCCGCACCCGGGTCGCGACGTCGAGCCCGTGGTCGGTGAGTTCGGCGTAGGTCACCCGGCGGTCCCGGTCGCAACGGTGTCGCCGGATCAGGTCGGCCGCGACCAACCGGTCGGCCACCTTGGTGAAACCGCCGCTGGAGAGGGCGGCCTCGTGGGCGAGCCGGGTCATCGGCATCCGGTGGTCGGGGCTGCGGACCAGGCGGAGCAGGATGTCGAAGGAGGCGGGCGCCAGGTCGAAGCGCTCGCCGATCTCGGCCTGGATGCGGCTCTGGGTCGCGTGGTAGCCCTCGATGACCAGCCCCCACCAGGTGATGATCTCGTCGTCGGCCGTGGGGCCCGCGTCACGCGCGCCGGTCATGAGCACGTCCCTCCTCCCCTCGTCCCACCTTTCGGACGCGGCGAGTGTAGCCGAACACATCTTCCCAGCGAACTTCTTGCGTGGAAGATGTTTAATGTTTAACCTCGCGTCGGGTCGTCCGCTGACCCCCGACCGAGAGGAACGAACACCCCCATGAGCAAGGTCAAGCTGAGCGTCATCTACTACTCGTCCACCGGCACCATCGCGGAGATCGCCCGCACCCTGGTCGCCGAGGCCGAGAAGGCCGGTGCCGAGGTGCGCCTGCGCAAGGCGCCCGAGCTGGCCCCCGACGCGGCCATCGACTCCAACCCGGCCTGGCGGGCGAACGTCGAGGCCACCTCCGACGTCCCCGAGGTCACGGCTGACGACGTGGTGTGGGCGGACGCGGTGATCTTCGGCTCCCCCACCCGCTACGGCAACATCGCCGCCCAGCTCAAGCAGTTCATCGACACCCTCGGCGGCGAGTGGCAGCAGGGCCTGCTGGCCGACAAGGTCTACAGCGGCTTCGCCTCCTCCGCCACCCTGCACGGCGGCCAGGAGTCCACGCTGCTCGCGCTGTACAACACCATCCACCACTTCGGCGGCATCCTCGTCAGCCCCGGATTCACCGACGGCTCGAAGTTCGTCGACGGCAACCCCTACGGCACCAGCCATGTGGACGCCCAGGGGAGCAACCCCGTCAACGACGTGACCCGCACCGCCGCCGGCGTGCAGGCCCGCCGCGTGGTCCGGATCGCCCAGGCCCTCAAGGCTGGCCTGGCCGCCTGAATTCCCCGGCCGGTGGTCGGCGTCCCCCGGGGATGTCGGCCACCAGGCGGAGGGTGGCGACCCGGGCCTCCGAAGAACGGACGGCAGGGGCCCGACCGCGCCGCGCCCGCTCGTCCACCTCCGCAGGCCCCCTGTCCACGACGCTGCCAGCAGCACATGGCCGGCGACGTGGCTGTGAGGAACCGAGGTCAGTCCTGACGGAAGTCCCGGAAGCCGCCCGTCGAAACGGCACGGGCCCCCGCCCCCGCCTGGCTCACCACGTCCTCAGCACGCCGAGGAACCCGCCGATTCAGTACCAGTCCCCCGGCTGCCACTGGACGCACTCCGGTCGACGCCCGGTCCGCAGATGTTCGGTGACGGCTCGGCGCACGTCCTGGAGCGCGAGCGTCGCGGAAAGGGGGAAGAAGAGGGGCGCGGACTCGTCGAAGAGGAGCGCGGAGCCGCCCAGATCGGCTCCCGGGTTGTACGTGTCCCAGGGCCCGAGGTCACCGTCCGGCGAGTCACCCGCCCAGTTCAACGCTCCCATCCCCTGGTCAGGCACGGTGGACACCCTCAGCTGCCACTCCGGCCACGCCTCGTGCCCGGCTCCCTGCCCGGCGGGCCTGTCCCAGACGTAGAGGAGACTGGGGCCGGCCGGGTGCGGTTCGTCCACGACCGCCCGGACCAGTGCCGTCCCCACCGGCCGCCGCGCGCGTGGCCGTCGTACCGACCACCGTGAGGCGACCAGTTCCCGCAGCCCGCGCCACCAGCTCCCTCCCGACGCGGCGGGGAACGTCGGTGATCGCGGTATCGCGCAGGGGTGTTCGGGGAACACGTGGCTGGCGGCGAGGAACCTGGCCCGCCAGGTCCGACTCCAGCCCCCGTCCGGACACCACTCGTTCGCCACTTCCCTCGGGGCCGCCAGGACGTCGCCGGTCGTCGGCTTCTGGCACCCCAGTGACTTCGGTCGGACTCAGAACCGATCCCCCGGCTGCCACCGCACACACTCCGGCCGGAGACCCGTGCACAAGTGTTCCGCAACCGCCCGGCGCACGTCGTCGATTGGCAGCACCGCTGACGGAGGGAAATAGGAGGGGATGGCGCCGTCGAACTCGACCTCGACTCCGGCGATCGGCGTGGAATTCAGACTGTCCCAGGAACCTGGCTCATCCTCACTCAGCGTGCGTCCCACCCAGTTGAGGGCGCCGACTCCCAGGTCCGGCTCGGTGGACACTCGAAGCTGCCACCCCGGCCACGCCAGCCGTCCGCTTCCCTCTCCCGCTGGCCGATCCCAGACAAAGATGAGTGATGCCCACCCCGGATGCTCCTCGTCCACGATTCGGCGCACCAGGGCCGCTCGTTCCTCCTCCACCCGCGCGTAATGGCGGACATTGTTGATGATCGCGGTCACAACGGCTGTCACGTGGCTTTCCCTTCGATGATGGTCGGTCGGCTGCGCCCTGGTTCCCATACCGTCATGGAGAATCCCCGGGGCAGGATCGAAGCCACGGCCTTCGTACAACCCCAATGGCCTCCGCACATGCGGTTGTTGAGGACGACAACCGTGTGGGTGACACCGGCTTCTGCCTGGCGTACCGCTAGCTTGGTCTCGACGTGACGGGCGGCGTCGGCAAGCGCGCGGTCGCGCAGCGGATGTTCGGGGAACAGGTCGCTGGTGGCGAGAATGAGGCCCACCACGTCCGACTCCGGCCCACGCCCGGACACCACCCGTTCGCCACTGCCCTCGGGGCCCTTCAGGTTAATGCCGGTCGTGGGCTCAGAACCGATAGCCCGGCTGCCACTGCACGCACTCCGGCCGGCGGCCCGTGTTGAAGTGTTCCGCAACGGCCCGGCGCACGTCGTCGATTGGCAGCACCGCCGACGGCGGAAAGTAGGAGGGAACGGAACCGTCGAACTCGACCGCGACACCGACGATCGGCGTGGAATTCAGAGTGTCCCATGGGCCCAGCTCATCACTCGGAACCGGCCCCACCCAGTTGAGCGCGCCCACCCCGAGGCCCGGCTCAGTGGACACCCGAAGCTGCCACGCCGGCCACGCCAGCCGTCCGCTTCCCTCTCCCGCTGGCCGATCCCAGACGTAGACGAGTGACGCCCATCCCGGATGCTCCTCGTCCACCATTCGGCGAATCAGGACCGCTCGTTCCTCCTCCGTCCGGGCGTAGTAGCGATCATTGTCAATGATCGCGGTCACAACGACTGTCACGTGGCTTTCCCTTCGATGATGGTCGGTCGGCTGCGCCCTGGTTCCCATACCGTCATGGAGAACCCCCGGGGGCAGGATCGCGGCTACTGCTTCCGTACACCCGTAAAGACCGTCGCACATACGGTTGTTGAGGACGACAACCGTGTGGGTGACACCGGCTTCTGCCTGGCGTACCGCTAGCTTCGTCTCGACGTGGCGCGCCACGTCCGCAATGGCGAGGTCCCGCAGCCGATGCTCCGGAAACACGTCGCTGGTGGCGAGGATGAGGCCCGCCAGGTCCGACTCCGGCTCGTGGCCGGACACCATCCGCTCGCCGCTGCCGTCAGAGCTTCCCAGGATGATCCCGGTCGTCTGGCCCCGGCCTCGGGGACGTTCCGGCAACTGGTCTCGGGCCCAGGCCACCCAGGCGACGCCTGTCCCCGGGGCCGCTTCCCACGGGGTGTTCGACGGGTGCGGCAGCGGACGACCCTGGGGCGGTTCGTCGGCCGGGGCGGGGTCGTGGGTGCCGTGCACCGCCCCACCGGCTGGCGGCCCAGGGGCCGGGTCAGATCCCGAAGCCGCCCTGAAACGTGGCCATCAGCCGCACCAACTGCTCGCGCAACTGCTGCTGCTGGTTCGCGGCCATCGCGATCGACTGGCGGATCTGCTCCAGCTGCGCCACAACCTCGGCGTGCCTGGCGGTGCCGTTGAGCACCGCCAGGTGCCCGGCGACCTCGTCCATCCGGCCCTGTTCCTGGCTGAGCCCGTAGGGCTCCAGGAGGGTGCTGGCGGCCTGTAAGCCTCCGATGATCTGCTGCATGTCCACGCCGGTTCTCCTGTTCAGGTAAGGGTTTCGGCGGCCGAGGCGGCCCGGCCGATCAGCTCCCCGGCCTGCTGCGGGTGGGTGAGCGCGGGACCCTGGGGCTGGGGTGGGCGCCAGAGCACGGGAAGCACCCACGTCAGCGGCGGGGCACCGGCGGAGGTCAGGGTGAGGACCTTCCCGCCGAGGCGGGACAGGGTCGTCACCATCAGCGAGGCCACCACCCCCGGCCCGGCCGTGATGACGGTCGCCACCGCGTCGGCGTCGGGCACCAGGAGCGCCCCGGCCACCCGCCGGGCCTGCACGCCGGGCAGCCCGACCGGTTCGGCGGGCGCGTGTTCCGGACGGAGGACGACTCCAAGGCGGCCTGCCTCGACACCCAGGCGAACCGGCCGGTACTGCTCCGGCCACCACACCACCAGCCGGGCAAGCTCGCGACCCGGCATCACGACATCGGGCGGGAGGGCGGTCACGGGATCACCCGCTACGGCGGGGGCGAACCCGGCGCGCACGGCGCTGGACACGCCCGCTCGGGGAGCCGGGGTGGTCACGGCGTCGCTGCCTGAGCGGTGGAGGCGGCGTCCTCCGCTGCCGCCAGCTCGGCCTCCTTGGCTTTCAGCTCGCGCACCACCCGCCGGAGCTGGTCCACCATCGTCCGCACCCACTCCGAGTGGAGATCAGGCTCGTCGGTGACGCAGGGCTCCATCTCCCGCAGCCAGTCCTGGTAGTACCGCAGCCGCTTCTCCTCCGACACCCAGGACCAGCGGTCCATGTAGCGCCTGGTGATGGCCGAGGCGATCTCGGCTGGACTGCCCTTCCGTCGTCCCATGTGGTCGTTCCCCGATCTCGATGACGGTTCGCGGCCGCGCGCACGGCCACACCCCCACCTCATCGCCGGATCAACGGCCGTGGCAGTCCCACAGTGGACGCCTTCCGTCCACGGCCCGCCCACCACCTCTCGCCGCCCGGCGGAAGTCCCAGTCCCCTCCCAGGGGTCCTACTGGGGTCTCACTTCGCCGTGACCAGCCCCAACGCCTCCCATTCCCCCCTCAACCACCACTACTCTCCGGACTTGACCAAGAACAGATGGTGACGACACGGGGTCGCGATGCACGGGAACCAGGACCTGCGCCGACTGATGGCGGAGGCGGAGCTGAGCAACACGGGGCTGGCGAACGCGGTGGTCCGGGCCGCCGCGCGGGAGGGCATCCACCTCGGGACCAGTCCCACCTCGGTGAAGCGGATGCTGCTGGGCTGCCAGCCCCGCGATCCGGTGCCCCGGCTCGTCGCCTCGGCCCTGTCGCGACGGCTGGGCTACCCGGTGACGGTCACCGCCTGCGGGTTCGACGACCACCGGACGGCGGGTGACACCTTCGACGCGCTCCGTCGCGCGCCCACTCCGGGTGGGACGATGGGCACCGTGGTGGAGCTGTCCGGACGTGACCTGAACCGACGCAATTTCCTGCTGGGCTCGGCGTTCACGGCGAGTGCCTTCGCGGAGCCGGCCTGGCTGGCGCTGACCGCCCCGCCGCCGGAGGCGACGGCGGCGGTGGGGGGTGGGCGACGCATCGGTACCGCCGAGATCAAGGTCCTCGGCGAGATGGTGCGGCACTACGAGAGTCTGCAACGCAGGTTCGGCGGCGGTCAGGTGCGGGATCGTGTCGTGCGCTTCGTGCACGACGAGGCCAGGGTGGCGGCGGAGGCCACCTACTCGGAACAGCACGGCCGAGAGCTCTTCTCCACGCTGGCACAGGCCACCTGGTTGGCCGGGCTGACCACGGCCGACAGCGGGCGGCACGCACTGGGCCAGCGCTACTACGCGCAGGCCCTGCACCTGGCCACCCAGGCCGGCGACACGCTGTTCGCGGCCAACGTGCTCGCCGAGATGAGCCGGCTGACCATCGACATCGGCAACGCCACCAGCCAGGCGACCGGCGCGGAACACGGTCCGCACGCGGCGGCGCTGGCGCGCTCGGCGCTGCGGATGACCGAGGGCGCGGCCACCCCGAGGTTCGCGGCCTGGCTGCACGCCATCGAGGCCCGGGGGCTCGCCTTCGTGGGCGACGCCCGCTCGGCGCGGCAGGCGATCGAGGAGGCGCAACGCGCCTTCGACCGGCCCGGCCCGCCGGAGCCGGAGTGGCTGGCCTTCTACGGCGAGCCGGACCTGATTTCCGATGTCGGCCAGTGTCTGCGGGACGCCGGCCGACCCCAACAGGGACTCGCCCTGCTCGAACAGGCGGCGGCCGCCCTGCCGGAGGACAGGGTGACGGCGCGGGCCAAGACCCGCATCCACATCGCCGCCGCCCACCTGGAACTCGGGGACTACGACCAGGCCGAGGCCGTGGCCGGTCAGGCCTTCGCCGACATGGGCGAGCTGTCCTCGGCCCGCACCGTCGACCGGGTGGTGGCGCTCCGCCAACGCGCCAGGGGGCGGGGACGGCACCCGGCGCTGCTCGACCTGGACGAGCGCATCACCGAACTCGTCGGTGAGCGCCCGTCCTCCGGCCCGGGCTCGACCGGGGTGACCACCTAGTCGACGACCTGGCCGTCCGCGCCGCCGCACCAGCCAGGTTCGGCGGCCGATCGGCCGTGGGCG
>NZ_AGVX02000888.1 GCF_000239155.1 Actinoalloteichus spitiensis RMV-1378 | reverse complement strand
TCCCCGCGGCGGCGCGCCGCCGCACCCCCTCCGGCTCGCCGTCGCCCCAGATCCGGGCCGGCAGGATGTTCTGGTGCCGGTGGTCGATGGGGTCGTCGCAGACGGCCTGTCCGACGAGGTGGTTGGACAGCGTCCACACCCCGAGGCCGTGCCGCTCGAGCTGGGCCAGTTTCGCCGGCACGTACTCGTCGTCGGCGAGGGCCTTGTCCACTTCGAAGTGGTCGCCGGAGCAGGCGATCTCCAGACCGTCGTAACCCCAGTCCGCGGCCAGCCGGCAGACCTCCTCGAAGGGCAGGTCGGCCCACTGGCCGGTGAACAGGGTGATGGGTCGGGTCATCGTCGGATTCCTTTCGGTGTGCCAGCGCGGGGCGTCGCGCTACTTCTTCTTCTTGCGGTATCGCCTTCCCAGGAAGACCGCGCCGAACAACGCGGCGGCTCCCACGACGGCGGCGATCTGCCGGTTGGAGTCGCGCCGCGCCGTCGGATCGGTCTCCGCGTCCGGGGCGTCCGACTCGGCGGGGGCGTCCGCCGGGCCGGTGGTCTCGGCGGCATCCCCGGACCCAGCCGCCAACAGGGCGGGACCGGCGGGGGCCG